>NZ_JANLGL010000009.1:0-64767 GCF_024655625.1 Pseudomonas sp. 18.1.10 | reverse complement strand
AACCCGGCGTCCTGCCGGGTTGCCCACGGATTCAAGCCTGCGTTCGGCCAGCGTGGTTAACGGGGCGCCCAAGATCAAAAGCTGAAAAGCCAAAGCCAAAGCCAAAGCCAAAGCTTCAGGGTTGGTCAGGTCCAGTAGTGGTGTAGATACCTTATAGCCAGTCTGCGTTGGCTTACAGCTTCAACTGCCCAATAGCCTTGCTCAACTCGCCCGCCAACGTCGCCAGCTCATTACTGGTGGTGGCCGAATCCACGGTTTGTTGCACGGTGTTTTCGGTGACGTCGCGGATGCTCACTACCGCACGGTTCATCTCTTCCGCGACATGGCTTTGCTGTTCGGCGGCGACGGCGATCTGGGTGTTGCTCTCGCGCATCTGCGCCACGGCGCTGGTGATTTCGGCGAGGGCGTTGCCGGCTTCGAGGGCTTGTTGCACGCAGTCATCGGCCTTGAACGAGCTTTCCTGCATAAAGTCCACCGCGTCGCGGGTGCCGGCTTGCAGGGCGGAGACCATGCGGGTGATTTCGTCGGTGGAGCTTTGCACGCGCTTGGCCAGGTTGCGCACTTCGTCGGCGACCACGGCAAAGCCACGGCCCATTTCGCCGGCGCGGGCGGCTTCGATGGCGGCGTTGAGGGCGAGCAGGTTGGTCTGTTCGGCGATGCTGTGGATCACCCCGACCACGCCGTTGATTTTCTGGCTGTCCTCGGCGAGTTTCTGGATCATCTCGGCGGTCTGCTGCACGCCGGTGGACAGCCCGGCAATCGAGCGTTGTACGCGGCCCACCACTTCCTGGCCGCTGCCGGCGAGGGCGTCGGCGGTCTGGGACAGGTCGCGGGTGGCGCCGGCGTGTTGGGCGATGTGGTAGACGGTGGCGGTCATTTCGTTGATGGCGGTGGCGGCCTGGTCGGTTTCGCTTTGCTGGCCGAGCATACCGTGCTGCACCTCGTTCATGCTGCTGGCCAGGCGCGCGGCACCGTCATCCAGTTGCTGGGCGGTGCGCGCCACGGTGTTGACCACCCGTTGGTAGCCGGCCTGCATGGCGTTGAAGGCGCTGGCCATTTGCCCGACTTCATCCTTGCACGCCAGCGGCACACGGGCCGCCAGGTCGCCGGTTTTTTCCACGTGCAGCATCACGTCCTTGAGGGTGTTGAGCTGGCTGAGCAGGAAGCGGATCAGCAACTGCGAAGCGCCGAGCATCGCCAGCATCAAAATCGCCACGGCCACGGCATAGTTGGCAAAACGATCTTCGAACACTTGGCTCAGGCTTGGCGCGTAGGCCAGCACGGCGACGTATTGACCGTCGGCGCGGGCGACCACGTCGGCGCCCAGCAGTGGGTTCTCGCCGAACCAGGGCATGTGGTTGAGTTCGACCCAGCCCGTGGCGCTGCCCAGGGCTGACAGATCCTGATCCGCCAGTTGTGGGACTTGGCCACGGGAAAATGTCAGCCAGTGCTCGCCCTTGGGCAGCGGTGTGCCGGCTGGCCATGCACCGAGCAAGCGCGCCTGGGCCTGCGCCGACGCTTGGGAAGCGTCGCTGCGCGCTTGTTGTTCGAGCTGCACGGCGTACAGCACCAGCAACAAGGTGGTGATGAAAGCGACCGCGTTCACGGCCCAGAATTTGTATTTCAGCGAGATGTTGCTAAGCCAGGCACCCATGGAAGGTTTTCTCTGATAGCGGAAACAGCATTGGCAAGGTGCCATTATTGTGCCGCTATTCAGGAAAAGCGCTTTTGACATGGGTCAATGCGCCGCATTACTCCACGCTGGGCAGGCCAAAAAACGCGCGGGCACAGGCGCTGCTGTGCTGGGCCAGGTCGTCCTCGGTCTCGTTGCGGTGCAGGGCGACTTCGCGCAGCACTTCGGGCAGATAGGCCGGTTCGTTGCGGCCGTTTTTCGGCTTGGGCCGCAGGGTGCGCGGCAGCAGGTAGGGCGCGTCGCTTTCCAGCATCAGGCGGCCCCGGGGAATTTCCCTGACTAGCGGGTGCAGATGGGTCCCACGGCGTTCGTCGCAGATCCAGCCGGTAATGCCGATGTGCAAGTCCAGGTCGAGGTAGCTGAACAGCGCCTGCTGCTCGCCGGTGAAGCAGTGCACCACGGCGGCGGTGAGGTGGTCACGGTAGTCCTTGAGGATGTCCAGCAGGCGCTGGTTGGCGTCACGTTCGTGGAGGAACACCGGCAGTTTCAGCTCGACGGCCAGGGCCAGGTGTTCTTCGAGGACTTTTTCCTGCTGCGGGCGCGGAGAGAAATCCCGGTTGAAGTCCAGCCCGCATTCGCCCACCGCACGCACGCGGCTTTCGCCCAGCAAACCGCGCAGGCGCCGGGCGCTGTCGCTGTTCCAGTCGCTGGCGGAGTGGGGGTGGATGCCGGCGGTGCTGAACAGGCGTTGGCCGCTTTCATCGAGTTTTATGCAGAGTTCCAGGGCCTGTTCGCTGCCGTCGAGGCTGGTGCCGGTGACGACCAATTGTTGCACGCCAGCGGCGTAGGCCCGGTCAAGCACAGCCTGGTGCTTCTCGTCGAAACTGGGGTTGGTCAGGTTGACGCCGATATCAATGAGTTGCATGGTGCTATCTCCGCCTGCGGCCGGAAAGCATATCAGAGCTGTAGATTTATAAGAAAAACGAAGAACTACAACAGGTTATCGCTGTCTTTGAACGTCGCAACCGACATCGTGGTTGGCCCAATGCTTTTCCCTGTGTCACCGTTGCGCGTCTTGCCAGCGCTGAAAGCGCTCTGTTTCTGATCCCCACCGCCTCGTTTTTCGCGAGGATGTTGGCCAGTATTCTTACCGGAGAGCGGATGATCCGACCCTCGGCGTTGCTTATGTTGTGCCTGACGTTGCTGCTGCCCATGGCGGCGCAAGCGCGTCTGGACGGGCCGCTGGAAGTGACCAAGCCTGGCAAGGTCCGCGACCTGGCGGAAATCCGCGCCAGCCGCACCCTGCGCGTGTTGGTCAACCAGAGCCGCAACAGTTCCGGCGAAGTGCAAGGCCAGGCCATCGGCGTCGAATACCATCGCCTGCGCGCCTTTGAGCAATACCTCAACGGCCACGCCCGCGATGGTCAGGAGATCAACCTCAAGATCATTCCCAAGGCCAAGGATCAGTTGCTTGGTGCGTTGGCGCGCGGTGAAGGTGACTTGGTCGCGCCGGGTGAACTGCTCGACGTCAAGGCTGCGCACAAGATCAGCACCAGTGACCCGATTGCCAGCGGCGTACCGTTATGGCTGGTGGGGGTGAAGGGCGAACGACGGTTTACCAAGCTGGAGCAACTGTCCGGGCGCACCCTGGCGCTGACCACTGGCAGTGCGGCGGCGGATGCCATCAACCAGGTCAACCAGAAGCTGGCACTGCACAAGCAGCCGCCGGTGAAAGTGGAATGGGTGGACCCGACCCTGGCCGTGGAAGATGTGCTGGAGATGGTCCAGGCGGGTATTTTCCACCTGACCATCGTGGAAAAACCGATTGCTGAACGCTGGTCGAAAATCCTGCCCAAGTTGCGCTTCGACAAACAGGTGGCCATCAGCGAGCCGGGCGACGAGTACTGGTTTGTGCGCCAGGATGCGTCGATGTTGCGGGCGAGCATCGATCGATTCCTCAAGACCTATCACACGCCCTCCGACCAGGATGTGGCGTTCCAGCGGATCTACCGACGTCTTTATCAAGTGCGCAATCCGCTGGCGCGAGCAGACCGCCAGCGCCTGGAAAAACTGCGCCCGGTCTTGCAAAAACACGCCCGCGAGCAGGGCATGGACTGGTTGAACCTCGCCGCGCTGGCCTTCAAAGAGTCTGCTCTGGACCCCGGCGCCCGCAACAGCGGTGGGCCCACCGGGCTGATGCAGATCACCCCGTCGGCGGCGCAGCGGGTGGGTGTGAACAATATCGAAAGCCTGGACAGCAATGTGCAGGCGGGCGCTCGCTACCTGGCGATGATTCGCCGCAAGTTCTTCGCCAGCCCCAAGCTCAACGAGCGCGAGCGCATGGCGTTTGTCTTGGCGGCTTACAACATGGGCCCGGAGCGGGTGCAGGGGATGCGCACCGAGGCCAAGCGTCGGGGGCTGAACCCCAACCAGTGGTTCTTCCAGGTCGAGCGCATTGCCATGGAGCAGGTGGGAATGGGCAGCGTCAGCTATGTTAATAGCGTCAACAAGTACTACTTGGCGTTCGACCGGGAGCGGGAGTCCCTGGAGCCACCGGTGCCGAAAGTCGCTTCACGGAAGTAATCGATTTAATCGATATTAATTAGGCATTTTTTCGGCTTTTATCATTCCATAAACTGATTAATATAGCGGCCAACCAACCCCTACATCGAAAAGGATTACCCCATGAGCCCACTGATCAAAAACCTGCTGTCCACTCGCGCCGGCTACGGCCTGACTATCCTGCGTATTGTTGTCGGCGTGATTTTTGCCGCCCACGGTTCGCAGAAACTCTTCGGCTGGTTTGGCGGCTATGGCCTGGCGGGCACTGCCCAGTGGATGGAAAGCATCGGCCTGGCGCCGGGTACCCTGATGGCACTGTTGTCCGGCGGTACCGAGTTTTTTGCCGGCCTGGCGCTTATCATTGGTCTGCTGGTGCGTCCGGCGGCCTTGGGCCTGACCATTCTGTCGGTGGTCGCGATCCTCTCGGTGCATATCCACAACGGTCTGTTCATGGCCAACAACGGTTATGAGTTTGCACTGGCCTTGCTGGGCGGCTCGCTGGCGGTGTTGTTCGAAGGTGCCGGCAAGCTGTCTGCCGACCGCGCCATCGCCAACTGAGGCACCTGCAACACCCTGTCCAGGCCCGCCATGTGCGGGCCTTTTCGTTGCGCGCAATTCTTGACATGGCCCCGTCGGCTTCTCTAGGATGCCCGCTCATGCGCCGATTTAAACAGCTAATTGCGGGGCGCCATGGGTGGCCGTTGATCGGTTCCGACAGAAGCAATCACGTTGCTTCGAAATTCCGCTAAAGCGCTGGTTCGGTGTTGCCTCTCACCTGCCCGCAGACTTTTGAGGCAGAGACACGACACGATGACTGCACTACGCCCCCTCATTCGCTTGGCCCCCATCACTGCTGACCTGACTCAGCGCAACCCGAAAATCCTCCTGGGCGGCAAACACCAGCCGACGCTGCTGCGTTACCTGGATGGCTGGCCACGTCGCACCGGCCGGCCTTCGGCGTTCCTGATCCAGTTTGTCGAAGACGGCGACTCCCTCGCCCGTTTTGCCAATAACAGCTTTGACCTTGCGGTGATCCAGGCCCCCAGCGCCGCCGATGCGGATGAGGTGATCCGGCACCTGACACGCGTCGCCAGGCAAGGGCTGATCGCGCGTCGTTGAACCGTCTCACGCTGCTGTCGTCGGTGTTGGGTGGCGGCGGCGCTGCCGTCGATACAGGCCCCAGGCCGTCAGGCAGAGCAGTATCGGTATCGGTGCGCTCACCCCTAGCTTGACGTTTTGCACCAGGCGATCCAACGGTGCATAAACCTCCACTTTCAATGCGTGCAGTTCCATTGCCAGGCGTAGACGCTCCTTGTTGTGCGCCTGCAATTGGGCATTGGTGTTGACGGTCTCGGTACCCAAGCTCGTCACGGCTGGGTTCAAGCGCTGCCATTCGTATTCTGTCTGCGCCAGGCGCCGCTCAAGGTCGCGGGCCTGTTCCTGGTAGGCGCGAGCGGTCGCCTTGCGCTGGCTCTCCAGGCCATGCAGCGTGTATTCCGTCGGTGGCCGTGGGCGTATGTTGGCAAGCACTTGAGGCGCTGCCAGGTTATCCAATGTGTTCAAGACAAACAGGCTGTTGCTGTGGGGCATCGATCGGGTTGACGCTCCCATGAGCAAATCGGTGTCTGCGACCACCACGACCTGAATCTGCGCCGACTTCTGCAATCCGGGGGCTTGGCCACCCATACCATCGGGAAATGCCGAATAGGCCGGCCCCTCAAGACGAGCCGCGATCACGTGGCGCTCCCCGCTCGGAGGCGGTTCGTCGCCATAGGGCGATTTGCCAACCCTGCCGGCCTCCAGCAATGCCGACTGTTCGGAGCTGTACAGCAGGGGGGTGAAGCGTGTGCGGTGCTTGTCGAGGGGGAAGAGGGCACCGCTGCTCGATACGCGAACAGCGTCCAGCTTCCAGGTGCTGATATCGTTTGTGGCCATGGCCTGCCTGGGCAGACTCAGCGTGGAGGGAACGGCCCCTGAGGGCGCTTGCGTGGCATAGCGATTGTCGATCAACACCTGGTCGGCCGGCATCCGGATGCCCCAACTGGACAGCAGCGCCTCCAGCCGGGGGTTAAGGGCTTGTTGCCTTGAACCCTGTTCGCTCAGCGGGTCGATAAACATCATGAGTTTGCCGCCACCCAGTACAAATTGATCAATGGCGTACAAGGCCGTTTCAGGTAGCGCCCGGGGGTGCACAAGCATGAGGGTTTTGATCTGCGTGGGGACACGCTGCGCGCTGGGCTCCAGCGCTACCACGTTCAAGTGCCGATGCAGTTCCTGTAGCAGGGGGCCGGCCAGTTCCTTGATCGGCAGCCCAGAGAGCAGGCCGATGACAGGCGGTTGCGGGTGGAGTAACTGGCTGATTAGGTGGCTGATTTCATATTCCAGCAACGCTGCGCGGTCGGCGCTGAACGATTTGATGCGTTGCGCGGCCTGGCCGTCTCGGGTGCCAATGAGGCCAAAGAATCCTGCGTCGTCATCAAGCCCATAGAGCCCAGCCCTGTAGGCGTCCTCTGAGAAAGCGCCTGGGTCGACAATGTGCAGATTGATCATGCCGTTTGCTGCGGCTTCGAACGCCTTGAGCGTGTCTTCTACACGCTTGGCGTAGCGTTGGGTGGCACTGCTTTTTTTCGAATTGAAGTAGTAAAGATCCAGCGGCGTATCCAGGGATGCCAGTAATTGCTGTACAGGGGCCGATAAGGTATTGGTTTTCGAATGTGAGGCATCCCAGCGCAGATCGGGCAGCTTGACGGCCCACACCAGGTTAAAGGCCAGGAAAACCAACAGTAGGACCACCAGTGTCATGCTGGCGTGCAGTGCGGATCGCATCGGGAACGCTCCCTCTCAGCTGGTTTTGTAGTTGAGAATGACGGTCGTCGCAGCGAGTGAGGCCACTATGACGCTGATAAAGTAAAGACAGTCTCGAAGAACAATCACGCCGTGATCAATCTGAGTGAAACGTGACAGTGGGCTTAAGGATGCCACGTTGTCGATTACCCAGATCGGGGCTTGGTGTTCCAGTGCATCAAGTACGCTGGACAGTCCGCTGATTACCAACAAAATGCTTAAGGTTAGTATGAATATAATCAGATGATGACGGCTAATGGCGCATATAAGACAGCCGAGGGAAAGATAACTTCCAGCGAGCAACCAGCTGGCCAGATACTGCGTGGCGATCACGGTGTTGTCGGCACTCCCTAACATATTGACCATCACTACAATGGGCAGTGTCAATGCCAGTGTCATTGCCGTTATGAGCCAGCCTGCGAAGAATTTACCCATGACCAGTTCTGCGCTTGTCATCGGCAGTGTAATGAGCAAGTCACTAATGCCCGTTTCATTTTCATCGGCCCAGAGTTGGGTAGAGAGTGCGGGGATCAACAGCAGGTACAACCAGGGGTGTAGTTGAAAAAAGTCCTGCAGGTCAGTGCTGTTTCGCTCCAGTAACTGGCTGCTGTGTAATCCGAGCGTAGTTGACAGTGTCAGAAATACTGCGATGTTCAGGTAGGTTGCTGGCGTGCGGAAGTAGCGGGAAAGTTGGCGCTTGATAATCGAGGGCTGCATAGTCAAAGGGACACCTCTTGGCTTAAGTGGTGGACGACGTCGTTCAGGCGACCAGGCTCCAGGTTAAGCGCGGTTATTTGCCAGCCGCGTTTGGCAATCAGCGCGCAGATCGGGGGGTAGATTGTGTGGCCCGGCATGGCGAGAACGGTGACGGTGCCGGGGCTGCGGCGATCTTCTTCGATGCCGGCAACCCCCGGCAGTACGGCCAGCGCCAGCAGGTCCAGCGGCGTGTCCGCTGCCAGGGTGACCGCCCTGTAGTACCGAGAGCTGCGCTGGAGTTCGGGCATGGGGGCGTCTGCCAGTAGGCGGCCCCCGCCAATGACCAGGGCGCGGGTGCAGATACCCGACAACGCATCGCAATCGCGCGTGGCAACGACCACGGTCATCTCTTCGGCCAACGACTGGATGAGCGCGCGGATTTTGCCCTGTTGATACGGTGACAGGCCCTCGGTCGGCTCATCCAGCAACAGCACGCCAGGGTCATGCAAGATGGCCTGCGCCAGCGCAACCTTGCGTTGCAAGCCCATGGGGAGTGCGTTGAGCGGCTCGTTGAGTACGGCCGACAGCTCCAGTTGCATGGTGATCCGGTCGATGCGTTTGCGTTTTTCGGCGCCGCAGAACCTGCGGAAAGTGGCGATAAGATTGAGGAAACCTGCGACAGGCATCGTCGAGTGGTTGATGCCGGGTTCGGGCTGGTAGCCCATGGCCTGGGCTACTTGAAGCCGATGGGTCCGGGTATTGAAGCCCAGGATGCTCACGTGCCCGGAGGAGGGTTTGAGCAGGCCGGCCATCAGCTTCAGGAGTGTCGTTTTACCCGCGCCCCCATGCCCGAACAAACCTATGCATTCTTGGCTCTGGGCCACCCATGAAAGATCGCTGATAACATGCTGTTTACCCAGTTGTTTGGTCAGGTTACTTATCTCGATCATTATGCTTTTCTGCTGCATTAGTTTCGCAATATATATGAGGAGGCAAGCGCTTTGGTTGACGTGTGTCGGGGCTCGGGTTAAAAAATAGTACGTTCAATGCGGGGGGCTTGGAAACGCGCGGCGGGATGAATAAGATTAGTCCTACGTTCAGACTTGCAGCTCGCTGAAACAATTGTTTTGTGAGTGATATTTGATGGCAGAATGTTTATTGGGTGTTTATCTGAAGTTTAGTCACTGGCGCGAGGTCCGACAATCATGATGCTTTTACGTACCCTTGTTCTTGCGCACTCCGGTGCAGATGCTCCGGTCAACGGCGCACTGCTTTGTGGTTTTGCCGTGCCTCAGATCAGTTCAAACTTTCTGGTGTATAGCCTGGATGAAGAGGCGGAGCCAGGTAGTTCCCGGGTATATATCGCAGCGTTGCGTAAGAAACTTGAGCGTTATTACTTGGATGGCGTCGATGTGCAAGCAGATTTGCAATTGGCGATGCAGGTATTCAAGCAGATATTGACGTGGGCGGCCTCCGGCCAGAAAACCAGCGGCGTTACCGATACCCAGATTCCTTATCACTTCGTCGACTTGAAAGGTTGCAAGTTACCCCCGGCACGGCCTGAGGATCACCACTCCCTGATTATCAAGAAAGCCCTGGTGATGAAAGTGATTACCCTGGGCACATCTGCCCCCGCGTCGCCCGCGATCGAAAGCACTGCTGTGGTAGTCCCTTCCATTCGCTTCTCTTCTCAAATGGTGTCGCCGCCCAAGGCTGCAAGCCGGCCTGAACCGCCCCAGCCGGCGGTGCTTGAGCCGCAGCCTGTACCCTTGCCACTGGCCGAGCCGCTAGTTGAAACGCTGGGCGCGTCAGTTGAAGCCCCGTCATTGTTCGAAGTGGATAGCACGCTGACCAGCCTTGCGCGCGTCGCCCAGGAGCTGACCCAGCAGAAACTGGTGGTACTCAAGAAAGAGGCCGCACTTGAGCAGTGGCAAGTTCAACTGCAGCAAGGCCAGGCTGAGCTTGAGCAAAAGCGTCAGGAGTTGGCGAGTCGAACCCTGGAAAAGGAGACCGCTCTGCAGATGCAGACGCAGGCCCTGGAGAATCGTGAAGGCCGCTTGGCAAGTGCCTCGGCCGTTTATCAGCAGGCGCAGCAGCAAATGGATGAACGAGCCGATGCCCTTGAGAAGCGCGTGGCCCAGGTGCACGCCCAGGAATTGGTGGTTCATCGCAAAGGCGAGCAACTGGCAGCCATGCTTTTGCAGTTTTCCGGCTTGCGCCAACGCTTGCAGGTCATGCTCCCTGAACTGGATCAAGTGGTGGGCGACTTCGACAGTACCGAGCGCACACAATCGATGGCCGGCCCTCATTCGATTTTGACGTAATGCAGTTTGTTCGCGGGCCTGGCTACTTTCTCCTGTTCATTTATCATCAGGCTCTGTTCGCCGACGCCGTGCCTTGAGGTAATGGCATAGTGGGACCAATGAGCATTTTCCGGGGATGAAGGCGTTTGAGCACCAAGCTGATTACCAAAGAAGGTCATGAAGCGCTGAAAAAAGAGTTGGATTACCTGTGGCGGGAAAAGCGCCCGGATACCACACGCAAAGTGACTTGGGCGGCGTCCCTGGGGGATCGCAGCGAGAACGCGGACTACCAGTACAACAAGAAGCTGCTACGTGAGATCGACCGTCGCGTGCGCTACCTGCGCAAGCGCCTGGAAGATATGCGGGTGGTGGAATACATGCCGGAGCAGGAAGGGCGGGTATTTTTCGGCGCCTGGGTCGATATTGAAAACGAGCAAGGCGAGACCAAGCGTTTTCGCATCGTGGGTTATGACGAGATCTATGACCGGATGGATTACATCTCCATCGATTCACCCATGGCCAGGGCGCTGCTGCGCAAGGAAGTCGACGATGAGGCCATGGTGCAGACGCCAAGCGGAGAAGCCTGCTGGTGGATTACCGCGATCGAGTATGTGAAGTAGGCCAAGACGGCCCGTACCTGGGAGGGTGCGGGCCGTCGGCGTTTCAGCCTTCGCGCAATACGGTCAGCGGGCTGGCGTTCAGTGCACGGCGTGTGCCGAACACACCGGCAGCGCCGATCAGCGCGGCCCCGAGCACCGGCAGCAGCAACAGCCACGGGTGAGGGTGCCAGGCCAGGTCAAAGGCATATCGGTACAACACCAGCGTCACCAGCTCCGTGCCCAGCGCCGCCAGCAGCCCGCTGACCGCGCCCAGCAAGCCGAACTCGATACGCCGTGCCTTGATTAGCAGTTTGCGCTCTGCTCCCAGTGCCCGCAGCAATGCGCCCTGGCGGATTCGCTCATCCAGGGTGGCCTGCAAACCGGAGAACAGCACCGCCATCCCGGCTGCCAATACAAACAACAGGACGTACTCCACCGCCAAGGTCACCTGGGCGAGGATGCTGCGCAATTGCTCCAGCAAGGCCTCGACTTGCAGGATGGTCACCGCCGGGAACGCCCGGGACAGGTCGACGATCTGTTGGTCATGCCCAGGAGCCAGGTAGAAGCTGGTCAGGTAGGTGGCAGGCAGGTCCTTCAGGGTGCCGGGCTGGAAGATCATGAAGAAGTTGGGCTGGAAGTTATCCCAATTGATGGTCCGCAAGCTGGTGACGCGCGCCTCGCGGTTTTCCCCGGCGACGGTAAATACCAGGTGGTCATTGAGCTTGAGCTTGAGGCTTTCAGCGACCTTGGCTTCTACCGATACCCCGGGAATCTCATCCGTTGGCTGCGACGACCACCAGGCACCGGCCGTGAGGACGTTGCCCGGTGGCAGGTCGGCGGCCCAGGTCAGGCTCAGGTCGCGTTGCACGGCACGGTCGCCGCTGGAGTCCTTGCTGACAATCGCCTGTACCGCCTCGCCATTGATGCTTATCAGGCGCCCCGGTACCACCGGATACAACGGCGCCGATTGGGCCTGCAAGGCCAGCAGGCGAGCGCTGAAGGCGTCGGTGTCGGCGGGCAGGATATTCAGCGCGAAATAGTTGGGGGCGTCCTTGGGCAACTGGTTTTGCCAGGTGTCGAGCAGCTCGCCACGCAACAGGGCGATCAGGCCCATGGACAACAGGATCAGGCCAAATGCCAGGGATTGGCCGGCTGCCGCCAGCGGGTGGCGCAGCAATTGGCCCAGGCCCAGGCGCCACGGCAGTGATGCGCGCGCCAGCAACCTGCGCAGGCTTTGCAGCAACAGCAGGAGCAGGCCGCCGAGGATCAGCGCGGCAATCACACCGCCGCCGAGCAGGGCGAAGGTCAGCACCAGGTCGAGGCTCAGGCGCCACATAATCAGGCCCAGGGCGAACAGCGCCGCGCCGTAGACCATCCAGGTGCTGGAGGCGATGGGGAGCAGGTCGCGGCGCAACACGCGCAGCGGTGGTACGCGGCCCAGTGCGGCCAGCGGCGGCAGGGCGAAACCTGCGAGGGCGACCAGCCCGGTGCCGATCCCGGCGACGGCCGGCAACAGACCGCCGGGGGGCACGTCCGCCGGCAGTAGGTCATGCAGGAAGTAGAACAGGCCAAATTGCGCCAGCCAGCCGAGCAGGGCCCCTGTCAGGCTCGCCAACAGGCCGAGTACGCTCAGTTGCAGGCTGAACAGCAGCATGGTTTCGCGGCGCGACAAGCCGAGGCAGCGCAGCAGTGCGCTGGCGTCGAAGCGGCGACTGGCAAACCGGTTGGCCGACAGCGCCACGGCCACGCCGGCCAGCAGTACGGCGACCAGACTCGCCATGTTCAAGTAGCGCTCGGCCTTGCCCAGTGCGCCGCCGATCTGCTGGTTGCCGTCCCGCGAGTCTTGCAGGCGCTGGTTGGCGGCGAGGCCCGGCTTGAGCAGGTCGCGATAGGTTTGCAGGGCCGTGCTGTCGGGCGGCGCGCGCCACAGTTCGCGGTAGCTGACGCGGCTGCCGGGCTGGACCACGCCGGTGGCGTCCAGGTCAGCCAGGTTAATCATCACCCGTGGCGTGAGGCTGTAGAAGTTGCCGGCACGGTCGGGTTCATAGGTCAGGATGCGGGCCAGGCGCAGGGTCTTCATGCCCACGTCGATGCTGTCGCCGACTTTCAGGCTCAGCGCTGTGAGCAGGCGTGCCTCCACCCAGGCTTCGCCGGGTTTCGGACCGCCACCCGGGGTTTCCTCGGCGAAGGGCTCGGCTGCGCTTTTCAGTTCGCCGCGCAGTGGGTACTGCTCGTTGACCGCCTTGATGCTGGAGAGCTGGATACCGTTGTCGGTGGCGATAACGCTGGAAAACTCGACGATGCGCGCATGGTCCAGGCCCAGTTCGGTCCCCGATTTGATCTGCTCGGGACGCGCCGGCGAGCTGCCTTCGAGCACCAGGTCGGCCCCCAGGAACTCGGTGGCGCGCAGCAGCATGGCGCCGTTGAGGCGCGCGCCGAAGTAGCCGATGGCGGTGCTGGCGGACACCGCCACCAGCAGGGCGAAGAACAACACGCGCAACTCACCGGCGCGGGCATCGCGCAGGAGTTGGCGCATGGCCAGGCTGAACAGACGCAATAGGGGCAAACGTGCCATCAAGGCTCCAGGGGCTCGACCATCAGGCCGGCTTCAAGGCGGATCAGGCGTCGGCAGCGGTGTGCCAGGCGCTCGTCGTGGGTGACCAGCACCAGGGTCGTGCCGCTCTCTTTATTGAGCTCGAACAGCAGGTCACTGATGCGCTCGCCGGTGTGGCTGTCGAGGTTGCCGGTGGGCTCATCGGCAAACAGCACGTCCGGTTCGGCGGCGAAGGCGCGGGCAATCGCCACGCGTTGCTGCTCGCCACCAGACAGCTGGCGTGGCGAGTGGGTCAGGCGCTGGCCCAGGCCAACACGTTCGAGCAGGTGCCGGGCGCGCTCGCGGGCGTCTTTGCGGCCATCCAGCTCCAGCGGCAGCATGACGTTTTCCAGGGCGTTGAGGCTGTCGAGCAGTTGGAACGACTGGAAGACGAAACCCACGTGTTCGGCACGGATGCGTGCGCGCTGGTCTTCGTCCAGCGTACTCAGGGCTTGCCCGGCGAGGGTGACTTCGCCGCTGCTGGGCAGGTCGAGGCCGGCGAGCAGGCCGAGGAGGGTGGATTTGCCGGAACCGGAGCTGCCGACGATAGCCAGGCTATCGCCCTTGTTCAGTTCCAGGCTCAGTTCGTGCAGGATAGTCAGTTCACCTTCCGCGCTGGGAACCACTTTGCTAAGGTTCCGCGCGGTGAGAATGCTTGCGCCCATGGAGAATCCGATGCGAATGTGGTTTTTGAGTGCTGGCCTGGCCTTGATGTGCGTGGCCCAGGGCGCAGCGGCGGGTACAGTCCTGATCGTTGGCGATAGTATCAGTGCCGGTTTCGGCCTGGATACCAGCAAAGGATGGGTCGCGCTGCTGGAACAACGGCTCAAGCGCGAAGGTTTCGACGATAAAGTGGTCAACGCGTCCATCAGCGGCGACACCAGTGCAGGAGGCCTCGCGCGGCTGCCGGCGGCGCTTGCAGAGCATAAACCGGAACTGGTGATTATCGAACTGGGCGGCAATGACGGCCTGCGTGGTCAGCCTCCGGCGCAATTGCAACAAAATCTTGCCTCGATGATTGACCAGTCCAAGGCCATTGGCGCCAAGGTGCTGTTGCTCGGCATGCAATTGCCGCCCAACTACGGCCCGCGCTACACCAACGCCTTTGCCGAAGTGTACGGCAGCCTGGCCAAGGAAAAAGCCGTGCCGCTGGTGCCGTTTTTCCTGGAAGGTATCGGTGGCCACCCGGAGCTGATGCAGGCTGATGGGCTGCATCCCGCCGTCGGCGCCCAGGGCAAGTTGCTGGAAAATGTCTGGCCGGCGCTAAAACCGCTGTTATGACGCTTTTCTACCGGCAGGCTTTCGGCTAAGGTGGCGCCCCCCCGATCTGGAGCCCCCGATGTCACGCCCTGCCTGGTCCCTGTTCAACTACCAACTGATCGAGCCTGACGAGCAGCTGGATCTGTTCGCCTGCCAGGAAGTCCGGGTGCATCTGGTGGCACGCCAATTGGAGCTGGGCGGCACGATTGACCGCACGCTATGTGGCACTTTGCTGCCCGCCCAGCCGCGCTGGTCATCGGTGGACCGCGCGATTTTCCAGGACCAGCGGCTGTGCCCGTTGTGCCGGGCGATCCTCGAATCCCAGAAGCGCGGCACGCCGCTGATCTGGCCGGAGCTGCGCTTCGAGTAGTCATGGGGGCAGATGGATGCTCCCGGCGTGCTTCACGTATACAATCAATTTTTTCCTACCCGTCGTTCTGCGAAGGATTTTCCGGATGTTCTCGCGCCTCTCCGTCGTCACCTGCTGCCTGTCTCTTGCCGCCCTGTGCGCGGCCGGTCCTGCGGCTGCCCTGCAGTTACCGTTGCCACCTCCGGGTGAAGACATCGTGGGACAGGTCCAGGTGATAAAGGCCAAGTACGAAGATACCTTTGCCGACCTGGGCACCACCTACGACCTGGGTTATTCGGAGATGGTCGCGGCCAACCCGGGTGTCGATGCCTGGCTGCCGGGAGCCGGCACCGAGATCGTGTTGCCGACGCGCTTCATCCTGCCCCCCGGCCCACGGGAAGGCATCGTCATCAACCTGGCGGAATACCGGCTTTACTACTATCCCAAGGGGCAGAGTGTCGTTTACACCTTCCCGCTGGGGATTGGTCGTGAAGGCTGGGGCTCGCCCATCGCCCATACCAGCATTATCGCGAAGACGCCGAACCCGACCTGGACCCCACCCGCGTCGATCAAGGCCGAGCACGCCGCCAATGGTGACCCGTTGCCCAATGTGGTGCCTGCCGGTCCGAACAACCCGCTGGGGCCATTCAAGTTCACCCTGGGCACGCCGGGTTATCTGATCCACGGCTCCAACATGAAATTTGGTATCGGCACGCGTACCAGCCACGGCTGCTTCCGCATGTTCAACAACAACGTACTGGAAATGGCCGGCATGGTGCCGGTGGGCACGTCGGTGCGCATCATCAACGATGCCTACAAGTTCGGCAGCAGCGGCGGCAAGGTTTACCTTGAAGCGCACACGCCGTTGAATGATGACGGCACGCCGTCGGTGGTCGATAAGCACACGGCAGTCATCAACGCCTTGCTCAAGCGTGAAGACCTGGCCAATAACCTGCGGGTGAACTGGGATCAGGTGCGTGATGTGGTCGCTGCGGAAGATGGCTTGCCGACTGAAATCGGTGTACCAGGTGGCGCGCCGATCGCCGCCAGCGCGCCGATCGATCTGCAGCAGTAAGCCTGCCGGATCAAAAGCCCGCCACGGCCTTGCGTTGCGGCGGGCTTTTTATTGCCTGGGGTTCGGTGCCGAATCCCAGGCAATAAAAAAGCCGACCCATAAATGGATCGGCTTGATAACAACCCCGAGGGATTATTACTTGCGGCTAGCTTTTTCAAGCATACGCAGAGCGCGCTCGTTAGCTTCGTCAGCAGTCTGTTGTGCTTTTTGAGCAGCAGCCAGAGCTTCATCAGCTTTACGGTAGGCTTCGTCTGCACGAGCCTGGGAGCGAGCTGCTGCGTCTTCAGTTGCAGTCAGACGAGCTTCGGTTTCTTTGGAGACGCTGCTGCAACCGGTAGCCAGAACTGCGGCCAGAGCCAGAGCAGAGAATTTCAGAACGTTGTTCATCGTGTTCCCCTTCAAGGACTTTCTATTAAATAGCTACTTGCTCAGAGTGAGCAAAAGCCGGCGTACATACTACCCATTACTTGTAGTAAGTAAACTGACGTAGCGCAAGAAGCAAAAAAAATTCTCGCGCCGAATCTATTTTGGCTAATCTTTTGAAGGTTTGTATAAAAACCGTTCAATTTTTTTCAAGCGGATGTGCATTGGATCCCGTCTGAAAGCTACGGCCCGCATGCGTCGGGCTGGGTATATGGCTAGACATTTATATATCGGCACCTGCTCTTTTGTTCAGCTTGCCGTTACGCCGTCTCGCATCTTTTACGCATGTAGAGGTGACTTTAAGAGCGCCTGTTCGTCTCAAGCTTCAACTGCCGGCAATGTTCTGGCTATCGATCACCGGTTGATCGATGGCCTTTCTATAACCGCCAGCGGTGGGGGATGATGAGTGCGCCTTGAGCAATTTCAGGATTGGTGCCTACTATTCCCTACGTGCTGGTTGTGAGCGCTAGAGGTTTCTCGTTGTCGAAACCGGCACGGGGTGGCGTAGATGTTCCTTCGCCGGAAAAACATCGGTAAGGTAGGGGTCGAAATCCAAGACCCGCGAGGAGTAGTGATGAGCGAGGCGTTGTCCATCCACCATGACCAGGCTGGTCATCAGTTCGAGACCAATGTGGACGGTCATCGTGCCTACCTGACCTACATGGACCTCGGGAAGCAGACCCTGGATATTTATCGGACCTTCGTGCCCAACGCACTGCGCGGCCGGGGTATTGCAGCGGCGCTGACCGAGGAAGCCCTGAAGTTTGCCGAAGAGTCCGGCTATACGGTGATCCCGTCCTGCTCCTATGTCGAACGCTACATGGAGCGCCACCAGCGCCATGCGGCGAAGCTGTAAGGCATAAAACAGCAGCATGAAAAACGCCGGGCTTAGCCCGGCGTTTTTGTGTGCGCAATGCGGGTTCAGGTGCGTTTGCGTTTCGGCAAGACGTCCTTGAGCTTGGCATGCATGCTGCGCAGGGTGTTTTCGGTGGCCGCCCAGTCGATGCAGGCATCGGTGATCGACACGCCGTACTGCAAGTCGGCCAGGTCTTTTGGAATGGCCTGGCAACCCCAGTTCAAGTGGCTCTCGACCATCAGGCCGATGATCGACTGGTTGCCTTCCAGGATCTGGTTGGCGACGTTTTCCATCACCAGCGGCTGCAGGGCCGGGTCCTTGTTGGAGTTGGCGTGGCTGCAATCGACCATGATGTTCGGCTTGATCTTGGCCTTGTTCAGCGCCTGTTCGCACAGGGCAACGCTGACCGAATCATAGTTGGGCTTGCCGTTGCCGCCGCGCAGGACCACATGGCCGTAGGCGTTGCCTTTGGTGGTGACGATGGACACGCCACCTTCCTGGTTGATCCCCAGGAAACGGTGCGGGCTGGAGACCGATTGCAGCGCGTTGATCGCCACGGTCAGGCCGCCGTCGGTGCCGTTCTTGAAGCCCACGGCCGACGACAGGCCGGACGCCATTTCGCGGTGGGTCTGGGATTCGGTGGTGCGCGCGCCGATGGCCGACCAGCTGATCAGGTCCTGCAGGTACTGCGGGGAGATCGGGTCCAGCGCTTCGGTGGCGGTGGGCAGGCCCATTTCAGCCAGGTCCAGCAGCAGCTGACGGCCGATGTGCAAGCCGTCCTGGATCTTGAACGAGTCGTCCAGGTACGGGTCGTTGATCAAGCCTTTCCAGCCGACGGTGGTGCGCGGTTTTTCGAAGTAGACGCGCATCACCAGGTACAGGGTGTCGGACACTTCCGCCGCCAGCACCTTGAGGCGCTCGGCGTACTCGTGGGCCGCCTTGAGGTCGTGGATCGAGCAAGGCCCGATGACGACGAAGAGGCGATGGTCGGTGCCGTCGAGAATCTCACGGATGACTTCGCGGCCCTTGGTGACGGTCTGCAGGGCAGCGTCGCTCAGGGGGATTTCGCGCTTGAGCTGATCGGGCGTGATCAGGGTCTCGTTGGATTCGACGTTTAGGTCATTGATCGGTAAATCAGCCATCGTTTACTCGTCAGGGTCACGGGTGCCGGCCGCCAGCCATCCCCGTGCGGCGGAGCACAGCATGATTTGAATGCAGGGGGGAGGAACCTTAGCGCGTAACACGGGCCCGCGACAATGGGCAAAGCCCGCTTTAATCCAGCGCTGGCGCCGCAAAGGCCTCATGGGAGAACTCGACGGCATGGCGCGACACCCACTCGCGCGCCAGGGCTTCGAATTGCTCGGGCGTGGGTTCGGCATCTTCGTGCTGGCGGCAATAGCGCTCTATCCGGCATGCTTGCTCACCCATCCGCGCACCAAACAGGGCATGCTCATCGGTAAACGCGATGCCGATGCGATAGCCGTCTTCGGCCTTGCGGCACCATGCCACGTAGCCCGGATAACGCGCGCTGGGCCCCAGGGACGGAATGTGCAGGTCAACGGCCGTACCCTGGCGCCAGGCGCGCGGCCACTGGCAGGCGATGCCGCCCAGGCCGATCATGAGCAGGCGTTGACGGGGAATGGCGGGGGAGGGACGTTGTATCAACTCGACAGCGACATCATCAGGGTGAGGTAAAAAACGACCCATGTACACGGACTCCGAGCACCGTCCTGTTGACGGCGGCAGCAGCAGTATAGTGAAGGAACTGGAATTGACCGACCTGGATATTGACCAGCAATTGCTGGGATTGCCAGGCCTTTCTCTGCTGGTGTTTACCAGCGTGGGGTGTTCCAGTTGCCGTTGGGCGCGCCAGCAGTTGCCCGGCTGGCCATTGCCGGTGGACCGCGTGTGCTGGGTGGACGCCGGGCACAACGGTGGCGCGGTTGAACGCTACCAGATCTTTCATTTGCCGGCGTTGTTCGTGGTGTGCGAGGGTCAGTTTCTTGGGCAATTGCAGACGCGCCTTACAGCATCCGACCTCGCCGACAGCATTAATCAAGCCCTAACCCGCATTCCAGAGGATCTGCCATGACCGAACCATCGCCACGCATTGGCATCATCGGCACCGGCGCCATCGGTGGTTTCTACGGCGTGATGCTGGCCCGTGCCGGCTTTGACGTGCACTTCCTGCTGCGCAGCGAGTATGCGGCGGTCAGCAAGCAGGGCCTGCGGATCAATAGCAGCGTGCACGGCCCTATGCATCTGCAGCCGGTGCAGGCCTACGCCAGCGCCGCCGATATGCCCGCGTGTGACTGGCTGCTGGTGGGCACCAAGTCCACCGGCAATGTGGACCTTGCGCCGACCATCGCCCAGGTCGCGGCGCCGGACGCCAAGGTGGTGCTCCTGCAAAACGGCCTGGATGTCGAAGACAGCCTGCGCGAACACCTGCCAGCCTCGCTGCATTTGCTGGGTGGCTTGTGCTACATCGGCGTGCACCGCTCCGGGCCTGGCGTGGTTGAGCATCAGGCCCTGGGCCGGGTCAACCTGGGTTATCACAGCGGCACGGCGGCCAATGACGAAGCGCAGCAGCAGGCGATTGTCGAAGCCGGCGCGGCGTTGTTCCACCAGGCGGGTATCGAGTCCCAGGCCATGGCCAATGTGCATCAGGCGCGCTGGCACAAGCTGGTGTGGAACGTGCCGTACAACGGCCTTTCCGTGTTGTTGGGCACGGGGACGACGGCGATGATGGCCGATGAGTCCAGTCGCGAACTGATCCAGGCGCTGATGGCCGAAGTGGTTACGGGCGCCCACGCCTGTGGCCACGAGATCCCCGCCAGCTACGCCGAGCAGATGTTCGCCATGACCGAAACCATGGACGATTACCTGCCCAGCATGTACCACGACCATGTCCACAAGCGCCCGCTGGAACTGGCCGCGATCTATGCGCGGCCATTAGCCGCTGCCAAGGCTGCCGGTTGCGAGCTGCCACGGATGCAGGCGCTGTATCAGGCGTTGAGTTTTATTGATCGGCATAACCGCTGATTCGGAGGGCATACGATGGCGAAGGGATTGGGCGACAAACTGGTGCTGGCGATTTCTTCGCGGGCGCTGTTCGACCTGAGCGACAGCCACAAGGTCTACCTGGCGCAGGGTGTGGAGGCCTACCGCAAATACCAGATCGAGCACGAGGAAGAAGTCCTCGCCACCGGCGACGCGTTTGCGCTGGTCAAGAAGCTCCTGAGCCTCAACGCCAGCCTCGGGCGTGCCCGCGTCGAAGTGGTGTTGGTGTCGCGCAACAGTGCCGACACCGGCTTGCGGGTGTTCAATTCGATCCAGCATTACGGCCTGGATATTTCCCGCGCCGCTTTCGTTGGCGGGCGTAGTCCCTATCCTTATTTGGCCGCCTTCGGTTGCCATCTGTTTCTTTCAACCCATGCTGAAGATGTACGCAGCGCCCTCGATGCCGGCTTTGCCGCCGCGACGATTTTGTCCGGCGGCCCGAATCGCGCGTGCAGCGACGAACTGCGCATCGCGTTTGACGGTGATGCGGTACTGTTTTCCGATGAATCGGAGCGCGTGTACCAGGCCGGTGGGCTGGAGGCGTTCCAGGCCAGCGAGCGGGAATCGGCGCGCCAGCCCTTGCACGGCGGCCCCTTCAAGGGCTTTTTGGCAGCACTGAATTTGTTGCAGCGCGAGTTTCCGCAGGAGGCGTGCCCGATCCGCACCGCGTTGGTCACCGCCCGTTCGGCGCCGTCCCACGAGCGGGTGATTCGCACGTTGCGTGAATGGGATATCCGCCTGGACGAGTCGCTGTTCCTCGGCGGCCTGGAAAAATCCGCGTTCCTGGAAGCGTTTGCCGCCGATGTGTTTTTCGATGACCAGGCCGGTCATTGCGAGAAAGCCAGGGAGGTAGTGGCCACCGGGCATGTGCCCCATGGCATCAGCAACGAGGTAAGGGTTCAGTCCGAGAGCTAAGCCAGTCGCAGTCGTTGATGCGCTGCTAAGCTCATTCAATCCCCGCCATCCTGGCAGTCCAGGAGGTTCTATGATTCGTTCGATGTTGTACGCCACGGACCTGGGTCTGTACGCGCCTTATGTGATGCAACATGCACTGGCGCTGGCGCGAACGTTCAAGGCGGACCTGTATGTGATCCATGTGGTCGAACCCATCGGGCTGTTCGCCGAATCGGTGTTGCAAAGCTACCTTGATGAGAAGGCCCTGAGTGAATGGCAGAGCCAGGGGCTGACCACGGTCATGGCGACCATCGAACAACGGGTGCTGGACAGTTTTCGCGAAGAGTTGGGGGAGGGCGAGCAAGACCTCAAGCTGATCCGTTCGGTAAGGGTGATCCAGGGCGATCCGTGCGAGGTGATACTCGACCAGTTGCGTAGACTGTCGGTCGATCTGGTGATCGTCGGCAGTCATAGCCATGCAACGGCGGCGGCCACACCGCTGGGGCGCACCGCTGCACGGGTGCTGCAATTGTCTGCGGTGCCGGTTTACCTGGTGCCCTCGCTACAGCGTCGACGCAGTGATGACGCGTGAGGGTAGAAAACGATAAAAAGTTCTAGATTTATCTGTATAACCTTTAATATAGTTATATACCGTCGCTGATACCCGTGGCGTCTATCTGCTTTGAGGGATACATATGAAGCTTCAACAACTGCGCTACATCTGGGAAGTGGCGCACCACGACCTCAACGTTTCCGCTACGGCTCAAAGCCTTTACACCTCGCAACCTGGTATCAGCAAGCAGATCCGCCTGCTCGAAGACGAGCTGGGCGTTGAAGTGTTCGCCCGCAGCGGCAAGCACCTCACCCGCGTGACCCCGGCCGGTGAGCGCATCATCACCACCGCTGGCGAGATCCTGCGTAAGGTCGAAAGCATCAAGCAGATCGCCCAGGAATTCTCCAACGAGAAAAAGGGCACGCTGTCCATCGCCACCACCCACACCCAGGCACGTTATGCCTTGCCGCCGGTGATCCGCGACTTCATCAAGCAATACCCGGACGTGGCCTTGCACATGCACCAGGGTTCGCCGATGCAGATCGCCGAGATGGCCGCTGATGGCACCGTCGATTTCGCCATTGCCACCGAAGCCTTGGAGCTGTTCGGCGACCTGGTGATGATGCCATGCTACCGCTGGAACCGTTGCGTCGTGGTGCCGCAAGGTCACCCGCTGGCCAAGCTGCCGAAACTGACCCTGGAAGCCCTGGCCGAGTACCCGATCGTGACTTATGTGTTCGGTTTCACCGGCCGTTCCAAGCTCGACGAAGCGTTCAGCCATCGCGGTCTTACGCCGAAAGTGGTGTTCACCGCGGCCGACGCCGACGTGATCAAGACCTACGTGCGCCTGGGCCTGGGCGTGGGTATCGTCGCCAAGATGGCGGTGGACACCAACCTCGATAAAGACCTGGTGGTGCTCGACGCCAGCGAGCTGTTCGAATCCAGCGTGACCAAGATCGGCTTCCGTCGCGGCACCTTCCTGCGTGGCTTCATGTGCGACTTCATCGAGAAGTTCGCCCCGCACCTGACCCGCGAAGTCATGGCCAAGGCGATCCAGTGCCACAACAAGCAGGAACTGGAAGAGCTGTTCGAAGGCGTTGAACTGCCCGTCCACTGAGTGGCTTACTTGGCCTCGGTAACCGTAAAGTGTTGCCGGGCGCCGGCCACCAGAATCTCCACCTCATCACCTTCGAACTTGCCCAGCAGGCTTTTGCCCAGGGGCGAGCGCGGGGTGATGACGGTCACCGGTTGCCCCACCACATCCACCTTCAAACCTGCGCCGTCCGGCGCGAGGAACAGCCACTGCTGGCGACCGTTCTCGTCTTCCAGGCCCAATAGCGCGCCAATTTCTATACCCCGTTGATCGTCGTAGGCCCGCAGTGGCAGGTTCTGGCACAGCGTCAGCGCGTGCTTGATTTCTTCGACGCGCTTGGCTTGCCCGGCCGCGAGGTAGGACGCTTCCAGCCCCAGGGTGTCGTACTTGTTCTCGGCGATGTTTTCTTCGTGGGTCGCGGTTTCGTAGGCGGTTTGCGCAGCGCGTTGGGCGATATCGAGATCGACGCTGAGCTTTTCCAGGATCAGTGAATGGACGGCGTGTTTATTCATGGTCATCAATCGCAGAATTGCAGGACATTGGCCCGGGTCTTTTCGTTGGGGGCGTTCTGGTCCTGTTGCAGCCAGAACTGGCATTTGGGGTTGGACAGGTTGCGGGCATTGTTGCGGGCCTGGTCCAGGCTTTGTTGCTGTTCCTGCTTGTGCAGGTTCTGTTGATACTGCTCGAACAGGCGGTTCGGCGGTTCAGGCGCTACCACTGGCGGCTTGCCCAGTTGCTGCACCGCCTGCGCCACTGGCGCCAGGCTTTGCGGGAACAGATAGCGCGATGCCAGCCAGGCGGTCAGCGCAATGGCGACAAACCCCAGCCATACGCCAAACGCAATGGCGGCACTGAGCTTGAACAACGACAACGGACGATCAGACATGGCGGCCTCCTGGCAGGCATTTGCGGCGTGGCGGCGATTGTCGCACAGCCACCGTGCAGAATAATCGCGATCAAGTCTTCTGCATCGGCGCATTTATACGGACAATCGAGCCTTTACGTGTTGGAGCCCGGAATGAAAGCCCGCTGGGATATTTTTTGCAGCGTCGTCGATAACTTCGGCGACATCGGCGTGACCTGGCGCCTGGCCCGGCAATTGGTCGCGGAGCATGGCTGTGACGTGCGTCTGTGGGTCGATGACCTGCGCGCGTTCGAGCGCATGTGCCCCGAGATCGACGTACAACTGGGCCAGCAATCGCAGGCCGGCGTCGACGTGCGCCACTGGCCGGCCGAGTGGCAGGGCGCGGCAGCGGCGGATGTGGTGATTGCCGCGTTCGCCTGCCAACTGCCGGCTGACTATATGGACGCCATGGCCGCGCGCGAACGCCCGCCGTTGTGGATGAACCTGGATTACCTGAGCGCCGAGGATTGGGTCGTGGGCTGTCACCGCTTGCCCTCGGTGAAGTTCAAGGGCGTGCAGAAGTACTTCTTCTTTCCCGGTTTCCGCGCGGGTACGGGCGGGCTGTTGCGTGAGGCCGGGCTGCTTGAGCAGCGTCGGGCGTTTCAGCAGGATGGCGCTGCGCAGCAACAATTCCTGCAAACACTGGGCGTATTTCCGGCAACGGGTGCGCGGCTGATCTCGCTGTTTGCCTACGAAAACGCCGGGCTCGCCGCTTGGCTGGACGTGTTATCGACGGACGGGCGTACCACCCATCTATTGGTCCCGGAAGGACGCATCCTGGGTGATGTGCAGCGTTGGCTGGGTGTCGAGGGGCTGGCGGTGGGCGACTTGCATCAGCGCGAGGCCCTGACGGTGCAGGTGCTGCCGTTTGTGCGCCAGGACCAATACGACCGCCTGCTGTGGTGCTGTGAGTTCAATGCGGTGCGCGGCGAAGACTCCTTCGTGCGCGCGCAATGGGCCGGCCGGCCGCTGTTGTGGCACATCTACCGGCAGGACGAAGACATTCACCTCGACAAGCTCGACGCGTTCCTGGCGCTGTACACAGCTGCCTTGTCCCCGGCGGCGCGGGCGGCAGTGATCGCGCTGTGGCAAGCCTGGAACACGCAGGGCGATATGGCGCAACCGTGGAAAATGCTCAGGGAGCACTGGCCAGAGATCAACCAGCACGCCGAATCCTGGTGTCTGGAACAGGCCTTGCAGGCCGATCTTGCGACGGCGCTGGTACAGTTTTATGAAAGTTGGATATGATACGCCACCTTGAATTTTGTAAATCCCATCCAAATTTCGGATATATGCAATGAAAACTGGTAAAGAACTGAAACCCGGTACAGTGATCCGTCTCGAAAACGACCCTTGGCTGGTTCAGAAAGCTGAGTTCACCAAGTCTGGTCGTAACAGCGCAATCATGAAGACCAAGCTGAAGAACCTGCTGACCGGTTACAAGACCGAGATCGTTTACAGCGCCGACGACAAACTGGACGACGTGATCCTCGACCGCAAGGAAGCGACCCTGTCCTTCATCAGCGGCGACACCTACACGTTCATGGATACCACTGACTACACCATGTACGAGCTGAACGCTGAAGATATCGAAGCCGTTCTGCCGTTCATCGAAGAAGGCATGACCGACGTTTGCGAAGCTATCTTCTTCGAAGAGCGCCTGGTTTCCGTAGAGCTGCCGACCACTATCGTGCGTAAAGTTGCCTACACCGAAGGTTCCGCTCGCGGCGACACTTCGGGCAAAGTAATGAAGCCGGCCAAGCTGGCTAACGGTACCGAGCTGCAAGTTGCTGATTTCATCGAAATCGACGACCTGATCGAGATCGACACCCGTGAAGGTGGTTCGTACAAAGGTCGCGCCAAGAAGTAATTCTGGCCCCGCCGCTACGAAAAAAACCCGACTTAGCGTCGGGTTTTTTTATGGGCGTCTGTTTATCAGACCGTGACGTGCAGGCGCACATCCACATTGCCGCGCGTGGCGTTGGAGTACGGGCACACCTGGTGGGCTGCGTCGACCAGGCTTTGCGCATCGTCCTGATCCAGGCCCGGCAGGCTGATGTGCAGGTCGATGTCCAAGCCAAAACCACCGGGGATTTGACCGATGCCCACATGGGCCGTGATCGAAGCGTCATCCGGGATTTTGCGTTTGGTCTGGCTGGCGACGAATTTCAGCGCGCCGATAAAGCAGGCCGAGTAGCCGGCGGCGAACAGTTGTTCAGGGTTGGTGGCCTGGCCACCGGCACCGCCCAATTCCTTGGGGGTGGAGAGTTTGACGTCGAGGATGTTGTCGCTGGAAACCGCACGACCATCACGGCCGCCGGTGGCGGTAGCTACTGCGGTGTAGAGAGTTTGCATGGTGTCGTCCTCTGGGTGTGTAGCGCTAAATGTTTGCGCGCTAAGTAGTTGGCGGGACGAATGTATAGCGCTAATGTTTTGCGCGCAAGATAAATTTGCAAATTATTTTGCATGCTTCAATTTTTGCCACATCACACAAACAAATGTGGGAGCTGGCTTGCCTGCGATAGCGGTCTGTCTGTGCCAGATGCATAGGCTGACACACTGCTATCGCGGGCAAGCCCGCTCCCACATTGATTGCTCCCACACTTCAGGTTTGTGTGGCAGGTCTACTGTGTCAGACGCTGGCTTGCAGGTTGCTGCGCAACGCAATCAGATCAGCTTGCAACTTGCGCAGTTGTTCCAGCTCCAGGCCGCTGGCACCGAGGATGCACTGCGGAATGCCCATGGCCTTGTCCTGCAAGGCGCGCCCGGCGTCGGTCAGTTCCACCACCACCACCCGTTCATCCTCACGGCTGCGCGTGCGGCTCAGCAGCCCTTCAGCTTCCAGGCGCTTGAGCAGCGGGGTGAGTGAGCCCGGGTCCGTCAGCAGGCGGCTGCTGATTTCGCCGACGGTCAAACCGTCTTCTTCCCACAGGACCATCATGGCCAGGTATTGCGGATAGGTCAGGCCAAGGGCTTGCAGCAGCGGCTTGTAGACCTTGGTCATCAGCAGCGACGTGGAGTGCAGGGCGAAGCACAGCTGGTTGTCCAGCATCAGGGATTCGCACGGGGCGGGATTTTTGCGCATGGGGGCACCTCGGAAAAGCATCTATGGGCTGGAATCTAGCGGGCAAATGTTTAATGCGCCAGATAATTCTGGCCGCGCAGTCAGACCAAGCCGCTCTGCAAGGCCAGATCCCAGGGCGGTACCGGGCTGAAACGGGTTTTCAGGTATTCCAGCAACAACCGGCTGCGGGCGTTGGGCTGTTGTTCCAGGCGCAGGGCGTAGATGCCGGTGGTCTCCGGGCTTGGCAGGCCGTCTTCGCAAAACAGCGGCACCAGTTCGCCGCGCACCAGGTATTCGCTGGCCAGCCACGTCGGCAAATGGGCGATGCCCAAGCCGGCCAAGGCGCCGGAGAGCAGGGCTTCGGCATTGTTGGCGCTCATGCGGATGCGCTGCGGGCGATAAGTGGCGCGGCGCCCGTCCAGTTCGAAACGCCAGGCGAACATCGGCGCCAGGCCATCCCAGTCGAGCCCGTCGTGCTCACTCAGCTCTCGTGGATGGCGCGGCGTGCCCCGGCTTTTCAAGTACGCCGGGCTGGCGCAGGCGATGCGCACGATACTGGCCAGCGGCGTGGCGATCAGCCGCGTGTCGACGATATGCCCGGCACGCAGCACCAGGTCAACCTTGCCCAGGTGCGCGCCCTGCATATCCACAAAGCTGTCGATCAGGTGCAGGTGCACATCCAGCCCCGGGTACACATTGAGGAAGTCGGCGATCACCGGCGCCAAGTGCCGGCGCCCAAACGCCGCCGGCGCATCCACCCGAATCAGGCCCTCCGGCGCATGGCTCAGGGAGACCGCTTCGGCCCGCGCCAATTGCAACTCACTGACAATCCGCCGCGCCCGCTCGGCAAACGCCAGGCCCGCCGGGGTCGGCACCACGGCGTGGGTGCTGCGCTGGAACAGGCGGCTGCCTACAGAGTTTTCCAGGCTGTCGATACGCCGCGCCACCGCCGAAGGCGTCAGGGGATGGCGGCGCGCGGCGGCGGAAAAGCTGCCGGTTTCCAGTACATCGAGAAACAGGCTCAGTTGGTCGGTCAAGGTATTCGGGTTCATGAGGGGCGCTTATGCGAGATCGGCACAGCCATTGTGCGTTGCTGTGCGTTTCCGTGCTAGAGCGGACTGCGTAGCATGCAGGCCTTGGGATTGCGGAGTGGCCAGTTGTGTTGGATTTAGCGTTGTACCTGGTATTGGGCGTGGCCTTGGGCACGGTGGGCGGTTTGTTCGGCATCGGTGGCGGGTTGATTGCCATCCCCGTGCTGGGGGTGTTTTTCGGCCTGGATCAGCAGATTGCCCAAGGCACCGCCCTGGTGATGGTGGTGCCGAACGTGATGCTCGCGCTGTGGCGCTACCACCAGCGCAACCGTATTCAACTGCGCCATGCCCTGCCGCTGGGCAGCATGGGGTTCTGCTTTGCGTGGCTGGGCTCGATCTGGGCGGTGGGCCTGGATGCGGGGGCGATGCGTATCGGTTTTATCGCCTTCCTGGTGGCGCTGTCGGCCTACAACCTGTTGCGCATGTTCACACGCAATGCGCCGCCAAGTGCCGAGATGCGTTATTCCTGGCCATGGCTCGGTGTGCTGGGCGCGGCGTCCGGTTCCATGGGCGGGTTGTTTGGCGTCGGTGGCGCGGTGGTTGCGACGCCCGTGCTGACCAGCCTGTTCGGCACCACCCAAGTCGTCGCTCAAGGCCTGTCCCTGGCCCTGGCATTGCCCAGCACCGGCGTGACCCTGGTGACCTATGCCTGGCACCACGAAGTGGATTGGTGGATCGGCGTGCCCTTGGCGGTCGGTGGTTTGCTCAGCATCAGTTGGGGGGTGAAAGTCGCCCATGCCTTGCCGGAGCGAGTGCTGCGCGGGCTGTTCTGCGGGTTCCTGATCGTGTGTGCGGTGATGCTGACCTTTAAAGTCTGAAACCTTCGATGATGTAGTCGGCCAGGCATGCGGTGATGGGTGAGGCCATCAGCGGGTTGCGCAGCAAGTGCAGGTTCATTGACGGCAGCGGCGGGAACCCCTGGTCGCTGCCCAGCACGCGCAAGTCTTCGGTCACCAGGCTTTCCATGCTGACCATCACCGCCAGGCCGGCGTTGACCACCGCCTGGATCGCCGCGACATTGGAGCTGTGGTAGGCCAGGCGATAGTCCCGGCCAATGGCATCCAGTGCCGAGCAGGCCCACTGGGTGTAGAGGCAGTCGGGGCCGGAAATCGCCAGCGGCAGGGCCGCATGTTCGTCCACGCAGAAACACGGCGCCGCCGCCCACACCATGCGTTCGGTGCGCAGCAACTCGCCGACTTCCTTGGTGGGTTCACGGCTGATTACGGTCAAGGCCAGGTCGCGGCGCTGCATTAGCACCGTTGACGACTCGCAGTGCAGCTCGATCTGGATCAGCGGGTAGGCCTTGGAAAACTGCTTGAGAATCCCCGGCAGGAAGCGCATCACGTAGTCATCCGGCGTGCCGATGCGCACCAGCCCGACCATATGCGGCTCGCGCAAGGTGTTGAACACTTCGCTGTGCAGTTTCAGGATGCGCCGCGCATAGCCCAGCAGCACTTGGCCCTCAGGCGTCAGGCGCACCTGGCGGCCATCACGTTCGAACAGCTTGCGCTGCAACACATCTTCCTCCAGCCGTTTCATCTGCATGCTCACCGCCGATTGGGTGCGGTTGACCTGTTCGCCGGCGCGGGTAAAACCGCCTTGGTCGGCGATGGCGACGAAGGTGCGCAGCACTTCGGTGTCGATACTGGGGTAGCCTGACAAATCATCAATCTCTGAGATGTATTGCATAAGAAACATTCGTTGGATTGATCTTAAGCCCAGCCACACACTTGTGCCATCCCCAAGGGAGGGCGAAAAGATGAAAGGTCAAAAAGGTTTTGTAGTGCTGGCGAAGCGGCCATTTAGCGGCGTGCTGAATGCACTGGCCCGCTGGCAGGAGCGCCAGGTGTTGGCGAGTTTGATGTGAGGCTGTGGGAGATATGGCACTAAAGGAAACTGGTGGGAAGAAGAGGGAAGAAAACGGGCAAGCCAGGAAAGACGGGCTCTGAACGAACCAGGGAGGCTTAACTAGTGCCAAAAAGGGCGCTAAGTCGAAAAACAACCAGAACCAACAAAGAGCCCGCATTTAGCGGGCTTTTTGGCACTTGGGCTTTAGATCATCCAGCCGCCAGACCAGACCACACGTCCAACGACCTGCAAGCGCTCCAGGCGATCTGCCGGGACATTGATAGCGGGATAGGCCGTATTGGCGCTGATAACCAACACGCCGCCGTCGAGCTGGCGTTGCAGCCGCTTGGCGTAGAGCAGGTCGTCCAAGCGAATTACATAGAACGCCTCGCCCTGGATCACGTTCCGGGACAGATCGACCATCACAGTGTCCCCATCCTTTAGAGATGGCTCGTTTGAGTCCCCGTCAACGCGCACGGCGGCGAGCTGTGACGCCTGCAAGCCTTTCTTATGGAGGCTGTACTTAGTGAAGGCCAGCATCGTCAGAACGCGTGCACCGTCGCTCCAGGCGCCATGGCCCTGGCTAATACGAGCGTCATACAGCGGCACATAGGCATAAGTGCCAGGGTCGTCGGGTGCTGCCTGCGCGCCCTCCACGGGATACATCTCCCCGCGCCCCGATGCGATCCAGTCGAGAGACACGCCAACAGCCGCCGCCAGAAGGGCCAGCGAGTTAAAGGCGGGCATGCCTTCCCCGGCAATCCACCTGTGAAGTGACGACAGCCCGACTTGAGCGGCTTCCGCAGCCTGTTTTCGGGATTCGAAAAGGCCCGCCACAGTCGCTATTCGGGTTTCTATTCCCGGATTTGGAAAAGAAACCGCGTTTTCGCCGAGCTGTGGATGTTTCTTTTCCGTGTAAGTCACTGATTCCACGTGCTTTTTCTCAATACGATCAATGCAAGTTCCGAAAACGGGAATAAAAACTCCCGCATTCGGTTTACCTAGTCCCGTATACGGGATATATTGTGCTGAACCGGCCGTTAGAAAGCCAAAAAAACCACCCTGACTGATGGTTATGCAATGGAAACCTTCGACATACCGCTTGATTTAGAACGCCGCTGGGAATGGATCAAATTCCAACTCCGTGTTCGCGGAACCAATCTCGCCGAGCTGGCGAGAGACCAGGGGCTCAGCGACAGCGCCGTACGTAACGCGAAGAAGCGTCCGTACCCAAGCGTGGAAAGGGAAATCGCCAAGGCTCTCGGGCTTCAGCCAGTTCAACTTTGGCCGGAGCGCTGGAACGCAGATGGCTCGCCAATTCGCCAGCGTCCTAATCGTGCAGAGTCCAATACGGTATCCCCAAAGCATACCGAAAAAGGTCCGGTTGGTCACAGTAAAACCCAGCGGAAAGAGACCGATGCGTAACTGGTATACATCTCAAGAACTTGCAGGCCTTCCGGGGCTTCCAGGCTCGGTGCCGGGTATTCGTAAGCTCGCTGTGCGCCTTGAGTGGGAATGCCGGAAACGTGCTGCAAGCAAAGCGGTGGAATATCCATTCGCCTGTCTCCCGGCCGAGACTCAAGCCGCACTGATGGCGAAGTCAGTTTCCGAAACGCTGCCAGCGGTAGTCGCTACCCCTGAGCAGGCCGTTGCGGTCAAAAGCGACCAGCCGGAAGTCCGTTCGTCTGCGCGGCTGACTGACGCACAGCGGGAAGTCATGGTGGCCCGGCTCTGCTTTATCCGTGAAATCGAGCGGATGAGTATCGTTGGCCCTCAAAGCCGTGCAATCGAGATCCTGGTTAAACAGGCGCATGACGAAGCCTTGAGCCCGTACCTGATGGAACGGGTTGAGTTGGCGAACCATAAGAAAACCGGTGGTCGGGCACTTTCGGAGCGGACCCTCAAGCGCTGGATTGCCGCCTTTCGAGAAGGCGGCGAAGTTGGACTTGCCCCGCTGCGCAGAAGGCCAGATCTGACCGTTCCCGATTGGGCTAAGGACTTCTTGCGGTGCTACCAGCGTCCGACAAAACCGAGCGTTGTAGCGAGCTATTCAGAGTTTGCCCGCAACTACATCGGTAAGTTGCCAAGCATTCACGCGGTGCAGCGATTCCTGAAAAAGCTGTCGCCAGAAGCATTGCAGGCCGGTCGCATGAGCCCTCAAGAGCTTAAGTCGCTCCAGCCGTTTAGACGCCGGACGACCAAGAATATGTTCCCGGGCGACGTTTACACCGCCGACGGACACAAGTTCGATGCGGAAGTTATCAACCCTATTACCGGTAAACCCTACCGGCCGGAGATCACCACCGTCCTCGATGTGGCTACGCGCCGAATTGTTGGGGTGTCCGTGGGTGAGGCCGAGTCGGCTATCGGGGTACTGGATGCGCTGCGTGATGCTGTTCGTCGCTGCATGTTCGGCATTTTCTACGTCGATAACGGTTCTGGCTTCGATAACGACATGGTGCGAGAGGTAGTGGATCGCCTTGGCGGGACAATGCAGCACTCAATTCCTTACAACAGCCAGGCACGCGGTCTCTCCGAGCGTGGGCACAAGACCGTTTGGGTTCGGGCTGCCAAGAAGCTGACCAGCTATATCGGTGCCGACATGGATAAGCACGCCGGGACGAAAGTTCACCGTCTCGGCCGGAAGCAGCTCAAAGAGCTGGGAACCACTCGGCTGATGCCTACCTTCGGGGAGTTTATGGCCGGAGTAGAGGATGAAATCACCACCTACAACCGGACCCCGCATCGAGGTCTCCAAAAGATCAGAGATCCACTGACCGGCCTTCAAAGATACCCAAGCCCCGATGAGGCCTGGCAATCAGCACTGGACCAAGGCTGGGAGCCGGTGGTGGCTACGCCTGAGCTGGTTGAATCGCTGATGCGGCCACAGGTTATTCGCAAGACCCATCGAGGTGAAGTTCAGTGGATGAACAACACCTATTTCATGGATGACCTGAGGTCCTTGCACGGACAAGAAATACGGTTGGCCTACGACGTTAGAGATGCTGCACGTGTCTGGGCATACACGTTAGACGGGGAAATGGTCGGGGAAGCGCTGCTGGATGGTAACTCCTCGGACTATATGCCGATGAGCCTGCTTGAGAAGAGCCGGGCCAAGCGTGAACAAGGCCAGGTCAAGCGCTCAATGGACAAGCTTGAGACGTTGACCGGGCATCGTGTCGAGATGATCGCGCCGACCACCCGGCCTTCGGCAACGCTAAGCAGCGAGGCGCTAACGCTCGCACAAGAGTACGCCCAAGAGCTAGACGCAGAACGTCCGCAGTTCGCAGTTCCAGGAGATGACGTAGCCCGATATCGGCTTTGGATAAAGCTCGATGAGCGTGTGAAGTCAGGGGAAGAGTTGAACGCTGATGAAGCCAGGTGGTGGGGGTTGTATCCCTCCCACCCGGACTTCACAGCGATGCAAGAAGTGTTTCAACGCGTGGGGTAAGTCCCGCGATCTACAGCAGTAAACGAGCCTGCCAGCTCGTTCTTAAGGAGAGACAACACAATGAGTGTAACCAAAATCGTTCCATTGACCAATGTGGGCTTGCTTGCCGGTGCTATGAAGCGTGCTCAAGTACGTCCAGCCGGACTTCCGGGCTTGGTCACGATGTACGGCCCAAGCGGTTTCGGAAAGAGTGCGGCGGCGGCGTTCGCTGCGAATATGCATCGCGCCTACTACGTGGAGTGCCGGGATACCTGGAGCAAGAAAGCCTTTCTACAGTCGGTCCTTCGTGAAATGTCAGTACACCCGACGCGTACTATGTCGGAAATGGTTGATCAGATAGCCATCCAGCTCACTGCATCGAACCGACCGTTGATTATTGATGATGTTCAATACCTGCTGGATAAAGCAGCAGCGAACGTATTGACGGACATCTACAACGCCAGCCAGGGGACGATTGTTCTGATCGGTGAGGAACGGGTCCCCGCTTCTTTGTCGCGATTGGAACGCCTGCACAACCGCGTGTTGGAGTGGGTCCCGGCTCAAGCCGCGACACTTGAAGACTTGAAACAACTCGCCACTGCCAGCTATCCGAAATTGCATATCGCTGACGATTTACTTGAAGACCTCAATCGGGCGACTAGCGGTTGCCTGCGTCGTGCGGCTGTGAATCTTTACAGGGTTCAGTCCGAGGCCGCAGCACTGATGCTAGAACGGATCGACCTTTCCGCTTGGGGGAAGCGTGGCTGGGACAATGGCGAAGCTCCTGCTCGGAGGACCCGCTAATGGGCAAGGCTACTCAGCTTCGCTTGGTCGGCGGCAAAGAGCCGCGTCAGTACATGTGGGAGGCGGTTCGCGATAAACGTACGGGCTTCAGCTCTCGGGAAATCGTGCGGCTGTCCGGTCAATCCGACGGCAGTGTCAAAAACTACATTCGTGCCCTCAATAAAGCCGCACTCATTGAACTGGTTGATGGGGCTGGGGAGTTTGCCGACCACCGATGGCGCCTGGTACGTGACGAAGGGGCTGAACACCCGAGGGTGACGCTTTCAGGTGACCGTTCAACCCAGGGTGTGGGAGCGGAAAGCCTCTGGCGTAGCCTGCGCATCATGGGGGAAATGACCGCCGCACAGGCTGCGGAAATGGCAAGCATCGGAGACGTACGGGTTTCTCAGGCATACGCACTTAATTACTTCGGCTCGTTGGTCAAAGCCGGGTATCTCGTTGCTAGCGAATACGACTACCAGGGGCCTCAGACTTTCAAGTTGATGCCGGGGATGTCCACTGGGCCACGGCATCCCGTTATTCAGAAGTCCGTATCGCTCCAGGTATTCGATCCGAACTTAAACAAGGTGGTTTTCTCCAACGTGGAGTCCGGTGGTGTATCGGGAGAGTCATCTCCCTCGAACGATATGCAAGAACAGAACACCAGGTTGAAAAAGTTGCTCACTGAGTTTGTAGCGGCGGGCGTTGGTGGACCTGGGGTCAGCCTTCTTCAACGCGCCCAATTGGAGTTGGCTTGATGAACCAGGTGGATATTTCAAAGTGGGGCAGCCAACCGCCGTTGTTCGTCCGCCTGCTGGCTGCGGAAGTTGGAGAAACCAATCGTACTCGGGCAGCTGAGCGCGTTGGAATTAGTCGAACAGCCGTCAGCCTTGTCCTGAACAACAAATACTCCAGCCCTAGCACTAAGGGCGTGGAACGCCGTGTGTTGGATGCCCTCGGTCGCATTGAGTGCATTGCGATTGGTGAAGTTCTGACAATCGAGCGGTGCCAAAGCTATCGAGAAAAGGCCGCTCCTACACAGAACCCGCAATCAATGCAGCATTGGCGCGCCTGCCAACACTGCCCCAACAACCCCAACTGCGCAGGTGCCGGAAATGCAACTGTCCACTGAGATTGTTCAACCACAAGTGCCCGTTGTTCAGATCTACATCTCTGGCCGGAGTCTTATTCGGCTCTACCAGGGCGAGAAATGCGTCGGGTTTTCTGAAACTTACAAGTTCGCTCGTATTCGTGCGGAAGAACTTGAGAAGACTGATCAAAAGCGGGAGCTGCATTGATGCGTACTCGATGCCCTAACTGCGGAACCACGGTCAGCCTCGACGCGTTGATTGCCCATGACGGCGCCCGCGATGCACTCGGGGTTGCCTTCAAGCTTTCCGGCCCATTGGGTAACGCCTTGATTCGCTATGTAGGTCTGTTCCGGCCGGAGACGCGGGAACTGACCATGGATCGGGTCGGCAAGCTTCTTACCGAAGTGCTGCCGGACATCCAGGCACAGCGCATTGAGCGCAATGGCGTTGCGTTCAACGCTCCGGCCGCTTGCTGGGTCTGGGCCATCGAGCAAACGCTCGGGGCTCGTGACTCGGGCCGATTGGCTACGCCGCTTAAGGGGCACGGCTGGTTGTACCAGGTGATGAGCCAGTGGCAAGGCGAAAGCACTTCAAGCGCGCTGTTGCCTGTAACGAATGAGGCCAAGCCCGCCGCCATGATCCGTCCTAGCCAGACCACCTATGCGCTGCAAGCGTTGCAGGGGCGGTTGAATGGTTGACGACTGGCTACAGCGTGAGGTTATCGCTGGGCTGATGGGGTTGGTTGCTTTGCGCCTGGATGGTGCGCCCGCTGCTGACGCTGTTACTCACACCCTGGACGTTTGGATGGTGGCCTTAAGAAAGGCCCAGCGATGGGACGAGAAAACAGACTCGGTGCGGATTCGGTCTGCGTTTGAAGCTTTGTTTGCAAGCTGTGAACGATGGCCCGCACCGGCAACATTGATTAGAGCAATACCGGGTAGGCCAAGCCTACAGGCACCACCTAAACCGGCTCTCACAGACCTACAACGTGCAAACGGCCGTATGCGGATCAGCGAGATCATCGACGCCCTTAAGCACCGCAATACCAAACCAGACACGAATATGGAGCAGTAAAGAAAATGATCATTCCAGAAGGATTTCTCCAAGACGCTAAGGGCCATTTGGTCCCGGTTGTCCTGATCAAACCCATTGACCTGGCTCGCGATGAGCTGGTCTCGGAGTTAGTTAAAAAAGCCAAGAACGTTTCCGCGCTGCTGGGCGAGTTCAAAGCTTCTGCGTTCGGCGATATCAAGGCATTCGTGGAGATGTCGGCCGAGCAATACGGTGCGGCCATCGGTGGAAAAAAGGGGAATGTCACGCTGCTGACGTTCGACGGGCGCTTCAAAATCATCCACGCCGTACAGGACTCAATCAAGTTCGATGAACGCCTCCAGGCTGCCCGAGCGTTGATTGATGAGTGCGCGGCGGAATGGACACAAGGCGCACGCAGTGAAGTACGCGTTTTGGTCAACGAGGCGTTCCGTACAGATAAGTCGGGCGAGATCAGCACCGGCCGCGTGCTTGGGCTTCGCCGGCTGGAAATTAAGGACGGGCGATGGCAACGAGCGATGCAGGCCATCGGTGAGGCGGTCCAGGTGGTTGGATCTAAAAGCTACCTGCGGGTGTATGAGCGGATTGGGGACTCGGATCAGTACGCGCCGATCCCTCTGGACATCGCAGGCATCTTCGTCGCGGAACCTACGCCGAAGACACTGCATTGACCTGAGGCCGAGCCTCAAACACCTCCAGCCGCCCAACACTTATTACGAGAACCACCCAAATGACCAAGATCAAAATCACTATCGAAGACAGCACCGATGGCGTGTCTATCTCCGTAGACAGCTCGAACCAAGTACACAGCAGCAACGCCGCTCTGGTAGCTAATGCGATGGTCCGTGGTGGCCGACTCATTGCCCGTATTCCCTTTGAAGGGGCAGGCATGCACGCGGGCTGCAACTGCGAAATCTGCCAGGCAATGCTCGAAAAACTCACGATGAAACCGACTATCCACTAAGCGAAACCGCTCCGGGAAACTGGAGCGGTCTGCTCGGCGCGGTGGCCGGGTACTGATGAGCAGCCGAGGTAAAAATGCTTCAAGAGGATTGGGATGCGCTCAAGGCGCAGATGGATACGCCCTATGGGGTGATGAAACTGCAATGCGATCAGTTTGAGGTCGCCCTGGTACAGCAAGTTTCGACTAAAAATAAGAGCTGGCAAACCACGGTATACGTGGATGGCTATTTCAAAGGCGAGTGGATGTCGTCAGAAAAGGGGGAGCCCAAACATGAAGAGGCTCGCCGCTTTCTGCGCAGGGTCAGCAACTCGGTGTACACCAAAAAAGAGATTGAATCCCTTCGAAAGATTTGGGGGAAGCGTGAGGCCACGAAAGCTGCGGAGAGGAAGCACATCTACTTCGATCCGTCCTGGAAGAGCTTCAACTCCCTGAAAAAGCACCTGATCGCCAACAACCCATCTATCCAAAGGCTTCACTGAGCGAAACCGCTCCAGGCGACTGGACGGTCTATCCGGTGTGGCGGCCGGGTACTGATGAGCTGCCGAGGAAGTGAAGGAGAAAGGAGAAAATGAATCGACGTAATTTACAGCTATCTAAGATCCACATCGCCAAGAAAGACTTGGGCCTTGATGACGATACCTACCGTGCTTTGCTCCAGCGTGTTGCGGGTGTCACGTCCGCAAAGGACATAACGCCAATGAAGGCAGTGGCGCTGCTGGCCGAGTTTGAGCGGTTGGGGTGGGAGCCTAAGACGAAGCCGAAAGCCAAAGGTCGTACGGTGCCAAATGTCGCGCCTGGTCGGGAAAAACTGGTCGGTAAGATTCACGCGTTCTTGGCTGAGGCAGAGCGCCCTTGGGAATACGCCGACGGTATGGCATTACGGATGTTCAAGGTTGAGCGTGTCGACTGGTTGGATGCCAAGCAGCTGGGGAGCCTTGTCTCGGCGTTGGCGTACGATGCGAAGCGGAACGGGAGGCCGACTCAATGAGCAATGATCAGCTGTTTGAGGATGACACCGACAAGCTGGACCCGCTCAAGGTGCTGGCCCATATGGAAAATCCCACGGTCATGCGTCGTTGGGAGGGAACGATCAAGGAAATGGTGGAGATTGCCGAAGCTGAATTGAAGGTCAGGCTTCAGGACACCCCGGACGTAGTGCCTGAAATTGCTCGTTCGGTGGTTTTTGCGATATGCGACACGATGGGGGGGGCGGTGGTTTACCTCCCCCGAGGTGACGCACTCAAGAAGGCCATGCGTGACGCCGCAATCTTCCAGGACTGGCACGGTCGTAACATCCAGGCGCCCGAGCTGGTGCGTAAGTACAAGCTTGCATCACCAACCATTTATGAGATTATCGCCCGCCAAAGGGCCTTGCACCGTCGCAACGAGCCTGACTTATTTGGCTACGACGACAGGACAGTCCATTAAATGATGGTTTTGAGAGCGGTATTAGTGGTTTCTGCCTTGTACGCGTCAACGGCTTACTCGGATACAACCCCTAGTGCTGCTCTCAAGGATGATCTGAGCCAGGCCAAGCTCACGCGCTCCATAGCTAAGGAGCTTTGGACGAAAAACCAAGACGCCTGTGTGACCCGTGATACGTCTGCCCTTGCCGATGTAATGCGCTCTGCGAACACCAGGCTACGTGACAGGACTGGTTATTCAGCGTTTCCGGCGTGCCTGCAAATGTTAACGGACATCACCTATATCAACGGTGGTTGCTACACCGGGAAGCTTTCACAGGATGAACTGAACCACTCTCGCAATAATTGGGAAAAAGACAGCGCCGAGTGCGATGCACAGATTGCCAACCCCTCTGCTGACTCCCTTAAAGAACAATCGGACGCGGAGTGGGAGGCCGAGCAGCGTAAAGGCGGCGCCTCAGACAGCGACATCCAAATGATGAAGACCCTCAGGCGCTTGTAACTCGCCACCGAACTCTTAAAGCCTCGCCCAGTGCGGGGCTTTTTCTTGTGTGCTTAAGAAACACAGCAGCACACCCGCGCAGGCGAATCTAGATCGGACATCCACTCCGGCAGGGTTCGCCCATGGCTTCCGCACCTCGATCATCCAGGCAATACGCCCAGCTCGTCATTGACGCGCCTTTCGATGATGAGGTGCGGGCGCTTTTGGACAAATGCCCGCCGGAGTGGCGTGCAAGCGTTGAGTTGCTTGTCGCAAGCCATGAGCGCCGTGTCGCCGAGTTCGTGCGACAGAAGGAAAGGCTGCGCCCAAGGCACCTCACCACAACGCCAGTATTTGGCACCTACCAAGACCCAGCGCCAGTCCGGGGCAATCCCGTTATTGCTGCGCGCTCGATGGCGGATATCCGCTCCGTACTCAAACCAATGAAGGACGCTCGTTGATGAATCTTCCTCGTCAGCGCACCCGTGCGCCGCGTATGACCGACTGGACCTTGATCACCATTGCCATCATGGCGTGCCTGGCAATCGTCGCTCCCACCAAACTTCCCGTTGTTCTCTACAAATGCGGCCTGGTCACGCTGGGCGGTGTACTCGGTTACTGGATCGACCGAGCGCTGTTCCCCTATGCCCGACCGAATAAGGTTCGTCGCTATGACCAGTCCATGGCAGGTATCCGACGCGCTCTGGTCGTGCTGGCCTGCATCCTCGGCCTGACATTGGGGCTCTGACAATGCGCTCACGTGTTCTTCTATATATAGGGGCTACGGCACTGGGGCTGGCAACGATTGCTGCCTTTAGCCCGCGTGCCAATGCAGAGATCCCCGGTCAGGCCGAACGCTACCGCCGAGACCTGACCCGTATCGCCCAGGCGGAATGGGGTCTTGATGCCCCGGTGGCAACCTTCGCCGCGCAGATCCACCAGGAAAGCCGCTGGCGGTTCGATGCCAAATCGCCGGTTGGTGCGCAAGGCTTGGGCCAGGTGATGCCCTCGACCGCCACCTGGTTGGCTCAACTTTTCCCTAAGGCCCTCGGCAAGGTCGAACCCTATAACCCTGTCTGGTCCATGCAAGCCTTGGTCAGCTATGACCGCTGGCTGGCGAGCCGCATCCAGGCCCGCAACGGCTGTGAGCAAGGGGCGCTGATTCTTTCCTCCTATAACGGCGGGCTGGGTTGGGTGATTCGCGACCGCAAGTTGGCATCGGCAAAGGGCGCCGATCCGCTGACCTGGTTCGGATCAGTCGAGCGGTTTAACGCTGGCCGCTCGGCCGCAGCCTTTAAGGAAAACCGCCAATACCCACAACTCATTCTCCGTCGTTGGGAGGCTTTGTATGTGGCCGCAGGCTGGGGCCAGGGGGTGTGCCAATGAAAGGCTTGCTCGATCTGGTCAGCCCGGCCGCTTGGTATCTCGCTGTGATTGCTGCGGTCGCTATCGGCCTGCACTTCAACCACCAGGATGGATATGACGAGGGCTTGGCGCGTGGCCGTGCCGAGGGCAAGGCCGCTGTTGCAGAGCAGGCAGAAAAGCACGCCGAGGAGAAACAGGGCATGGCTGAAGCCGCCGTTGATGCGGCGAAAAAAGCAGTTGCCGAACTCCAGAGTGAGCAAGCCAGGGGGCGGTCGCTCGCGGCCGAGCTTGCTGAAACCAAAGCCATCCATCGCCGCAACACCGAAAAACTCCAGGGGGAGATAGCCCGTGTCACGACTCTTTACCGCCGCACTCTCAAAGATGAGCCCGAAGCGCTTCCTGTTGGCGTGTTCACTACTGGCTTTGTCCGCGTGTGGAACGAAGCCCTCAATCCCAGCGCCACCCTTGTGCCTGCCTCCAGCCAGTCCCCCAGCCGAGCTGCTGATCCTCTCGGACCAACCGGAGCCGCTGACCAACTCGACTCGGGAGTAACGCAGGCGGACATCCTTAAAAATCACGTGCGCAACAGTGAGAGATACGCCTCCTGTCGTGCCCAGCTTAGAAGCCTTATCGAGTGGTACACCCATGGACGTAACTGATCGCGCATCCGATGTAGAGGAAGCGACCCGAGAGGCTGCAATTGCGGCGCAATTGGCACTGGCGCGTCAGCCGGTCCGTGCCTCTGCTACCAACTGTGAAGATTGCGGCACTGAGATTCCCGAAGGCCGACGCACCGCGCAACCTGGTGTTCTCCTTTGTGTGGGCTGCAAGTGCATTCAAGAGCGGATGAACCGCCGATGACCACTATAGAAATGCCTGTATGGCAGTTGATCGGGACCGCTGTGACTCTGCTCGCGATGTTTGCGGGCATGGTCAAGGTTCTGCTGGGGCAAATGGAAAGCCGTCTGGATGATCGCTTTGCGGCGGTAGCCAAAGACTCCGAACGATTGCGCCAAGTTGAGCTTGGGATTGAGCGTCTGCGGGGGGATATGCCACTGCACTACGTCCGGCGTGAGGACTATGTCCGCAACCAAACAGTAATTGAGGCCAAGCTCGATGCATTGGCCTATCGACTCGAAAATGTTCGGCTTAAAGGAGCGCGTGAATGATCACTGACCCAGCCAAGGTACGGCGCGAATCTCTGCGCTGGTACATTCTTCTGACCCTCAACACTTCCCGGCCGGTGGACCCTCATGAGGCCGTCGTTCTTTCCACTATCCAGGGCATCTACCCCGACGGCACTCAGTTGGAGCTGCGCCGCGAACTGGATTACCTGGCCGACCGTTCCCTGGTAACGCTGAACAAGTCGCCGTCTGGCACCTGGATCTGTGGCTTGACCCACTACGGCGTAGACATCGCCGAGTACACCATTGAATGCCGACCAGGTATTGCTCGCCCTGAAAAGTATTGGTCGTGACTCATGCCGCCCCGTAGCAAGGTGGCCGCGCTTCCGGCCAAGGTAAAGGAGTGGCTTGATAACTCCCTCATGGAGTCGAACTTTTCCGGCTATGAGGCGCTGGCTGCGGAGTTGGAACGCCGTGGTTTCTCTATTGGGAAAAGCGCCCTGCATCGTTACGGCTCCGAATTTGAGGACAAACTTGCATCGCTCAAGATGGCTTCCGAGCAGGCAAGGGCTGTTGTTCTGGCGGCGCCGGACGATGAAGGTTCAGTCAACGAGGCGTTGATGCGACTTGTCCAGGAGCGACTGTTCACTTTGCTGATGAGTGACGGCGGCAAGATGGACTTAACGAAGGTCGCCAAAGCAGTTGCCGAACTGGGCAAAGCTTCTGTCGTCCAGAAGAAATGGCAGGCGGAGTACCGCGAGAAGGCCGAGGCGGCAGCGTCTCGCGTTGAGAAAATCGCCAAGAAAGGTGGGTTGAACCAGGCGACGGTTGATGAGATCCGCCGCGAGATCCTGGGGATGGCATCGTGAGCCTACCCCTAGTCCTGGACAGTACTCATGCCTTAAGCGCTCCAGCAGTGCTGCTCGAATACCAGAAAGACTGGATCGGCATACGTGCCCCGCTCAAGGTGGGGGAAAAGTCTCGTCGTATCGGCCTTACCTGGGCGGAGGCTGCGGACAACGTTCTGACGGCAGCCGCTGAAAAACCAGCGGGCGGCCAGACCGTCTACTACCTGGGCTATAACCAGGACATGACGGTCGAGTACATCCAGGCCTGCGCCATGTGGGCACGGGCCTTTAACTATGCAGCCGAAGAGATCGAAGAAGGGATCTGGCCGGACAGCGATCCCGATAAGCACATTAAGACGTACACCATCGTATTCCCGAGCGGCCACCGCATTGTCGCGCTGACCAGCCGTCCGTCCAACCTCCGGGGGCGTCAGGGCGTTGTTGTGATTGATGAGGCGGCGTTTCACCAGGACTTGGCCGAGCTGCTGAAAGCTGCCTTGGCGCTGTTGATCTGGGGCGGCGAAGTCCATGTGATCAGCACTCACGACGGCACTGAGAACGCGTTTAACGAACTGATCAACGACATCAGGGCAGGCAAGCGTAAGGGCGCGTTGTTCCGTTGCCCATTCCGCGAAGCTGTGGCTGATGGGCTCTACAAACGGGTATGTCTCCGTAAAGGCATTGAATACCAGGCGGAGGAAGAGGCGGCGTGGGTCCAGGATGTGTACGACTTCTATGGCGATGCCGCCGAAGAAGAGCTTGATTGTGTTCCATCCCAAGGCGGCGGCGCTTTCCTCAGTCTTGCCCTGGTCGAGCAGCGTAGTAACCGTGATGTGCCAGTGCTGCGCCTGGCGTACCCGCAGGGCTATGAAACCATTGCTGAGCACCTGCGTTTGGCCGAGTCGCTGGAGTGGTGCGAAGAGCACCTTCTCCCTTTGCTGTCGGCAATTCCGTTAGATGTCCAGAGTTTCTATGGCATGGACTTCGGTCGCTCCGGCGACCTCTCGGTGATTTGGCCGCTGCTTAAGGAACAGAACCTGCGCAAGCGCACGCCTTTTGTGGTCGAGCTGCGTAACGTCCCGTTCAAGCAACAGGCACAGATCAAGTTCTACATCCTTCGACGTCTGCCCAACTTCCTTAAAGGTGCAGACGACGCCAGGGGGAACGGATCGCAACTTTCGGAGGACACCGCCGTCGAGTTCGGTTTTAACCGTATCGAGCGAGTGATGCTTACCGAGGGTTGGTATCGCGACAACATGCCGTCGTTCAAGGCTGCGCTGGAGGACGACACCTTTTACGACATCCCAGCCGACAAGGATGTGGTCAGCGACGTGCGCGCCTTCCGAATGGTCAAGGGCGTGGCCCGTATCCCGGAAAAACGCACCAATGAGAAAGGTGAAAAGACCGGTCCCAAGCGGCACGGCGACGCAGGTATTGCCGCAGTCCTGGCCGATTATGCGTCACGCCAGGAAGTCGAAATTATCGAATATCACCGCGTTAAACCCGCGTCCCAGCATGATCGAGAGATCCAGATCGGCGCCGGATGGCGCTCCAAAAAAGGCATTTGGTAATGGCGCAATCCAAAATCGTCGACCAGTACGGTCGCCCGATTCAATACGACAAACTCACCGAAGAATTGGCCGCTGCGCGCACCACCAGCGTGCGCCAGGTTTGGCATCAGTCGGTCGCCAACGGCCTTACGCCTGGGCGCCTTGCCAGTATTTTGCAGGCCGCCGCAGACGGTTCGGCCCACGACTACCTGACCCTTGCCGAGGAAATGGAAGAGAGGGATCTGCATTACGCGTCAGTATTAGGCACGCGCAAGCTCGCAATTTCCGGTTTGGACATTCGCGTGGAAGCTGCAAGCGATGACCCAGAAGACGTTCGTCGCGCCGATCAGCTCAAGGAGGTTGTGGAGTCCCCTGAGTTTGGCGAACTCCAAGCCGACCTTACTGATGCCATGGGCAAGGGTTATGCAGTCTCGGAAATCATGTGGGACCGCAGTGGCAAGACTTGGAACCCTCTACGGTTTGAGCCACGTGACCAGCGGTTCTTCCAGTTCGACCGAGACACGGGCCGGGAGCTGCGCCTGCTCGATGAGGCCGACCCGGTAAACGGTATTGCGTTGGCGCCGTGCAAGTTCATTGTTCACCTGCCACGCATTCGTTCGGGCCTGCCGGTCCGGGGCGGTTTGGCGCGATTGGCGGCAGTTGGCTACATGTGCAAGGCCTGGACCTGGAAGGATTGGATGGGCTTCGCTGACATCTTTGGTATGCCCATGCGCGTCGGCCGGTACGGACCAGGGGCCAGCAAGGAAGACATCTCCACCTTGATGTCGGCGGTAGCCAACCTGGGCAGTGATGCGGCGGCGGTAATCCCGAACAGCATGAATATCGAATTCACCCAGGCCGCGAACGTGACCGGCGCCGGGGACTTCTTCAAAGGTCTGGCCGAGTGGTGGGATAAGCAAGTCAGCAAAGCCGTAGTCGGCCAAACCATGTCCACCGACGATGGCTCAAGCCAGGCGCAGGCGACGGTTCACAATGAAGTGCGCCTTGACTTGCTACAGGCTGATGCCAAGGCCGAATCCAACACACTGAACCGCTACTTTGTTCGGCCGTGGTGTGATCTGAACTTCGCACCAGGTCGGCCATATCCGCGATTGATCATTGTTGTCCCGCAGCCAGAAAACACTAAGCTTCTGATTGAAGCAATCAAGGAACTGGTGCCGCTAGGGTTGAAGGTCGAGCAGTCCGTTATCCGTGACAAGCTCAACATTCCTGAGCCCGCCGAGGGCGCCGAGTTGCTGGGCACACCTTCTCCTGGTTCCGACGTGCCACTGGTGCGCGCAGAAAACCGGGAACAGGTGGCCCGGAAACCAGTCGCAGTGCCGGACATTGTGGACAACCAGGTTAACGTCCTTGAGGCGGCAACCGGCCCCTACACGGACGACATGATCGACAGACTCAAGGAACTGCTCGACTCGGTCAGTAGCCTGGAGGAGTTCCGGGATCGGTTGATTGAAACCTATCCTGAAATGAACGTGAGTCAGATGGCTGACGCTATGGCGGATGGGTTGGCAGCGGCTAGCCTGGCTGGCCGAGCTGACATCCTAAGGGGCCTGTAATGGCGGTTTCCCATGGCTCACTGCCGTTCCAGGAGCAAATCGACTATTTTCGTGGCAAGACAGACATCCCGACTCGGGCCTGGACCGACATCTATAACGTCGAGCATGACTGGGCCTTTGTGGTGGCGGGAGCGACGAAGCGCGATCTGTTGGGAGACATGCGGGGCGCAGTCGAGAAGGCGATAAGCCAAGGGCTGACCCTGGAGCAGTTCAGGAGAGACTTTGACCAGGTCGTCGGCAAACACGGTTGGCAGTACAACGGTGGGCGTGGATGGCGCTCTCGGGTGATCTATGAAACCAACTTGCGCCAGTCCTATAACGCTGGCCGTGAAACGCAGATGGCCGACCCGGAGTTACGCAAGCGCCGTCCTTTCGGCGTCTACCGGCACGGTGACAGCGCACACCCTAGGGCCGAACATCTGTCCTGGGACGGAACAACGTTACCGCTGGACGATCCCTGGTGGGCGACCCACACGCCCCAGAATGGCTGGGGCTGCAAGTGCAAGAAGTTCATGGCGAGCCAAAGAGACGTTGACCGCATGGGGCTAACGGTCGGCCCATCGCCTGTTGTGGAATACGAGAGCCGTACCATCGGTATCAACAGCCCCAATGGCCCGCGTGTAGTCCGTGTGCCCAAGGGGATTGATCCAGGCTTTGACTATGCACCTGGTCAATCACGCCTTAATGCCGCCGTGCCACCGCTGCGTGCTTACGATCCGCTACCCGATCCGGGGGCGCGGGCCAGCAGCGTACAGGGCGCAGGTCTGCCAAATCGGCGCGCACCTGGTGCATTGCCAGCAGCCCGTGAGATGACAGCAGATCGACTATTACCCACCGGCCTGACTGACGCTGAATATGCAGGCCGCTTCCTGGCGGAGTTCGGCGCGACCGAGGCGTCACCTGTCGTGTTCAAGGACGTGACGGGCGATGCCGTGGTGATCGGCCGGGAGCTGTTCACTAGTGCCAAAACGGGCGCTTTGAAGATCAGGAAACGCGGACACGCTCGGGAACTGCTGCTGCTCGCCGATGCGATCAAAGACCCGGATGAAGTGTGGGTAAGGCTCGAATGGCTTTACTCCAGGAACAAGGCTGTGGTCCGGCGTCGGTACATCTCGCGCTATCAGATCGACGGCGAGCCGGTGCCAGCATTGTCTGTGTTTGAAGTGGGTGAGGACGGGTGGGACGGGGTAACGACGTTTTCCCCGGAGTCAAATGACCCTGACTACCTGGAGCAACTCAGGATCGGCGTTCGGTTGTACCGCAGGCCGCAGATAGATAAGAAGTGATGAAACCGCGCGCCGCCACACGCGATTAAACCCTGAGTGTAGGCCTGGAGGTCCTGGCGGGGACTGCTCACTCAATGGGGTAACTGGATAGTAGGAGGTGAGAGTGGCAGGTGCAATGCTAAATGTTGGACTAGACGACGGCCGGGCAGGTGCGGCGCTCAATGAATTAGCCGAGCGGCTGGAGGACTTGAGTGGTCCGCTGCTGGATATTGCAGAGTATCTGCACCAGTCCACCGATGACCGCTTTCGCCAACAGGTCGCCCCAGACGGCTCGCCGTGGGCGCCACTTGCTGCGTCAACTATCGCAAGGAAAGGTAATAACAAGATCCTGCGCCAGGGCGGTGACTTGCAGGACACCATCCGTCACCAGGTCAGCGGGAACACGCTGATGTTTGGTACAGACCGACCGTACGGTGCTATCCACCAGCTAGGCGGCAAGATTGACCATGCCCCACGATCCCAGCAGGTTTACTTCAGCGCCAAGAACGGCACGGTGGGAAATCGCTTCGTGAAGCGCAGTAAGTCCAATTTTGCCCAGTGGGTGACACGTGGGGCGCATTCAACCGAGATGCCTGCCCGGCCGTATTTGGGACTGTCTTCTCAGGATGACGTTGAGATCCTCGCCATCATCTCCGACTACCTTTCAGAGGCTCTGTAGGTCGAGTTAAGAGAAAGCCCGCTGACGGCGTTTTAGGGGGCTTGCAGGTACAACCATGGCGGGCAGCCTGACGAGCTACCGTTAGAGGTGCGTTAGATTTGGCCGTAGGGCTAAAACTGCATGAGGGCTGCGCAGTAATTCATTCTATGCGTATAGAATGGCTCCCCTGGTACACAGATACGCCTTCCTTCAACGGCTAAAACCTTAAGCCGTCCTGAAACTCTCCGCATGACCCTGGCCGCCCAAACTGGCGGCATGAAAAAGACACTTCTCGCACTCAATACCGACCTCTCCGCAACCGTCTCTGACGGCAAGGCGCCGGAGTGGGTCGAGCTGATTCCGGCCGGTCCAACTGTTTCCGGCCGGGACGGCCGCCAGTGGCTGTTCGATCAGCAGGGCCAGACCCTGGTGCTTTCCAGTTTTACTGATCGGGCCATTGAGCTGCCGATTGATTGGGAGCACTCCACCCAGCACCGCGCAACGAAAGGCGAAGACGCCCCGGCCGGTGGGTGGATCAAGCAATTGGAGATCCGCGATGGTGCCTTGTGGGGCCAGGTCGATTGGACCCCCCGCGCCTCGGTCCAGGTCATTAATCGCGAGTACCGCTTTCTTTCCCCTGTATTCGACTACGACGCCGTGACCATGCGCATTGCACGCCTGGTCAGCGCGGGCCTGACCAACAAGCCGAATTTCCTCCTGACAGCACTCAACCAAGAAGACCCGGAGACCACGCCAGTGAAACTTTCACCTGCGCTTTTGGCACTGCTCGGCCTGCCCGAGACCGCCACCGAAGAAGAGGCCATTGCGGCTATCAACAAACTCAAGACCGCCCAGGCGACCAACGCTGAACAGCCGAATTTGGCTCTGTTCGTTCCTCGTGCCGACTACGACGCCTTGAACGGTCGAGCGATTAACGCGGAACAAGCCTTGGTCAAGCACCAGAAAGCGGACCACGACAAGGAAGTCGATGCTGTTCTCACCGCAGCTACCCAGGCCGGGAAGATTGTTCCAGCAACGCTGGAGTATCACCGGGCTAGTTGCCAGGACGCGGAAGGTTTGAAGCGCCTGAAAGAGTTTGTCGCGGCTGCGCCATCTGTAGGCGATCCGACTGGCTTGGGCAAGCGCAAGCCGGATAACACCGAAACCGCGCTTAACGCTGAAGAGCAAAAGGTCGCTTCGCTGCTGGGCATGAGCGAGTCGGAATTCAGCAAGGGCAAAGCGTAACTCACCTTTATATAGGAAGCGTTTCATGATCATTACCTCCGCCGCCTTGAATGCGCTTTTCACAGCGTTCAAGGCAGAGTTTCAAAATGCCCAGGCTGCAACCCCTACGGACTGGCAGCGCATCGCAACTCTGGTGCCGTCGTCTTCGGCCAGTAACACCTATGGCTGGTTGGGGCAGTTCCCAACTTTCCGTGAGTGGATCGGCGACCGCGTCCTCAAAGACATGGCAGCGCACAGCTATTCCATCTCCAACAAGAAGTTTGAGTCGTCGGTCGCGGTTCCTCGCGACTCTATCGAAGATGATGAGATTGGCGTCTACAAGCCCCTGTTTTCCGAAATGGGCCGTGCGTCAACTGCTCACCCGGATGAGCTGGTGTTCAATCTCCTGAACGCGGGTTTGAGCACGCTGTGCTACGACGGCCAAAACTTCTTCGACGTGGACCATCCCGTCTATCCAAAGACTGACGGCACCGGTACAGCTGTCTCTGTCAGTAACTATCAGGACGGTGAAGGTCCAGCCTGGTATCTGCTCGATGTCAGCCGAGCAATCAAACCGTTGATTTTCCAGAAGCGCCGCGACTATGCGTTGAAGGCTATGACCAGCATGGATGACGAAAACGTCTTCATGCGTGACGAATACCGTTACGGCGTTGATGCCCGTACGAACGTCGGCTTTGGTTTCTGGCAGTTCGCTTACTGCTCGAAAGCCCCGCTTACCGCAGAAAGCTACGGCGCTGCTCGTGCTGCTATGAAGAACTTCCGCGCTGACGGTGGCCGTCCCCTCGGCGTTAATCCTGGCCTGTTGGTTGTTCCGTCCCAGTTGGAAGGCGCAGCCCGCAAGATCCTGGTTAAGGACGCCGACAACGGCAACGAGTGGGCAGGCACCGCCGAGGTTCTGGCGCCGAGCTGGCTGGGATAAGGGGGCGTTATGACCATCGTTATCACGTCAAAGCGCGACGGCTTCCGCCGTTGCGGTATCGCGCACCCAAGCACGCCCACCCAATACGCGGACGACTTCTTCACGGAAGAACAACTGAAGGCTCTGGCTAAAGAGCCTCAACTGATCTGCGCCTATGAGGAGGATGAATTCGACCAGGTACAGGGCGAGCCCAATGAAGACCATCCGCAAACTGCGCTTTCGCAAGCGTCCGACGCCGATCCAGCTACCCAGTCGCAAGCGACTGAAACAGTCATTGCGCCTGTGGCTGCACCACTGGCCGTCGTCGCAGAGCCAGTCCATGTGGCTGGAGCGCCTGAGGTTGCAGGAGCGGAATCCGTGCTGGGCGGCGCTAGTGACGATGCCGCTGGGTCACTAACCGACCAGCCGCCTGTGGTTGCTTCAGTGGTCGACACCCAAGAGCCAATCCTGGGCGATGCGAGTGAGCCAGCGGAGAAGGTTTTGCCGGTAGACACAAAGCCTGAAAAGGTCCGCATGTCCAAAACAAAGGACGCTTCTAAATGAACCTCTCGCTGCCGTCTGCTAGCCAGCTCCTGATCCGCTTCGGTGCCAGGGACATCACGCAAGTTTCTGTGCCTGACAACAAGCGGCTTATTGAGCCGGAGTTGCTAACGGCGGCAGCGGAAGGTGAACCACTGGACGGCTGGGATGCCGAGGATGTCGCGATTGCGGTCATGGCGTTGGCACGGATTGCCGACGCAGTAACTCGGGCGCGTAGTGAGGTTTCTTTTTACCTGCGCTTCCGCCCGGCCGGGGAGGATGCCCCGGAATGGGTGACAGCCGATCTGGCCGAGATCGCCCGTTATCACCTGTACGACGATGCGGGCAAGGAAGAGTCAACCGTGCGCGTGCTTTACAAGGACGTGTTAAAGCGCCTGGAAACCTTGGCCCAAGAGGATAAGGAGCGTGGGGCGGCCGAGGCTGGGCGATCTGGTATGCAGATTGTCAGTCAGCCCCGGTTGATGGATCGCCGCACGCTGAGGGCGTTGTGATGCTGGGCGAACTGGAGGACTTAATCGAGACCCGCTTGAACGAGCTGTCGGCAAAGCTGCGGAGCCTCAAGGTTCAGAGCTACGGCGGCGAGTTGAGCGACCCGGACCTCTTATCCGATTTGCTCAAGCGCTGTCCCGCCGTACTGCTGATGGTTCCGAAAGCGACGTTTCAACGGCGCAGCCATAACCGCTACACGGTGCCAATAACCTTCCGCCTGATTATCGCCACCCGCCACCCTCGGGGGGAACGGGAGACCCGGCGCGGAAGTGGACCCAATGACATTGGCAGCTATGACCTGTGGCAAGCCTGCATGCACAAGCTGGTCGATTGGCAGCCCTGGGAGGGGCGCGCCGCGATTAGACCAACCGAGCTTTCCAACCTGGTCAACGGCAAGTTAGCCAATGACCACCTTTCGGTCCTGGGCCAGTCGTTCGTGATTGAGCTGGATTGGGAGAAGCCGAAAGAGGATCTGCCGGACTTCCTTGGCATGTCTCTGGAGTACCACGCCCCATCGGATAACCCCGAGCCGGTGGCAGCCGACAACATCAAATTGAGGGACGTGTGATGCGCGTAGTTGCTGCACCTGGTCATCGGGTGCCCATGCAAGAAGATCCACACCAACACATCGGGGATGCCGAGGCCGTAGAGGTCGCAGACACCTCTTATTACCGGCGCCGCATCGCGGCCGGTGAACTGCTGACCGCGAAGAAGCCACGCGGCGGTGCCAAACAACCCGTACAGGAATCTGCTGAATGAGCATTGAATTCGACACGATCCCGGCGTCTATTCGCAAACCCGGCGTTTATATGGAGTTCAACCTCCGCCGTGCGGTACGAAACCTACCGACCAACAAGCAGAACGTGTGCTTGATCGTACCGCTTGGCGAGGGCGCAACGGTCGAGGCCAATGTCCCGACGCCGTTCTACAGTTCGCCTGAGGCCAAAGATTTGTTCGGCGGCACCGTAGCCGAAGAAATGGCAGACGCCTTTATCAGCGCTTACCGTTACGCCTCTATCTCGGGCGTTGGCGTAGTTGTTGGCGGTGAAACCGAGCCTGATATTAAGGCAGCGCTCGACGCTACAGCCATGGGTGGTTTCACCATCCTTGTTCCGGCCTGGTACAGCCAGACCGCGCTCACTGCACTGCGCACGCACATTCAAACCTGGACCAGCTCGATGGAGCAGCAAGGCATCATCGGTGTTGCAGCCAATACCGTGAGTTTGTCTGCTGCAACCACGTTGGCATCGTCCTTGAACAGCGGTGCAATCACACTGGCATCGTTGCCGGGTACTGCATCGACTGCTCGCCAGGTTGCGGCGGCGTACGCGGCAGTGATCGCTTCCGAGGAAGATCCGGCGCGGCCGCTCAACACATTGGTAACGGCAGGGATCAAGGTTCCGCCTATGAGTAAGCGACTTGGCCGCGTCGAACAAGAAACCGCCCTGGCTAACGGTGTGACCCCTCTAGAGGTTGGTCCGGGGGAAGTCGTCCAGATCGTTCGTGCAGTGACCACTTACACCAAGTCTGCGGCGGGTGCGACGGATGTTTCTCTGCTGGATCTGACCAGCATTCGTACTCTCTATTACGTGCGGACGTCTTGCCGCGACCGTATCCGGCTGCGCTTTCCTCGCTCCAAGCTTTCCAGCAGAACTCCTGAAGCCGTGCGTGGTGAGTTGCTGGATGTGCTGAAAAAGCTGGAGGAACTGGAGATCGTCGAAAACGTCGATGCCAACGCAGACGGTCTGGTGGTCGAGCGTTCGCTCCAGGACGTGAACCGTCTCAACGCATCCATTCCTGTCGATATCGTCAACGGCCTGCACGTGTTTGCCGGTCGTATCGACCTGCTCTTGTAAGAGGTGATTCTAGATGTCTGATAACTACGTAGGGCAGATCGTCATGGAGATCAACGGCACGGACTATGAGGTGGTGAGCGTTGAGCCATCCCTCAAGACTGGACGCAAGGTGGTCAAAACCATGAACCGCACCGGCCGTCCCAGCGGGACCTCGAAGGGGATTGAAGAGCACGAGCTGAAAATCTCGGTGGTTATCCCGAAAACTGGCGAGCCGGACTGGCGTGCCTTGATGGACGCCAAGGTGACGATCTACCCCCAGGACGGCGGCAGTAAACGCCAGACTTGGACAGGCTGTTCCCTGATGGAGATGGGCAGCAAGTACCAGGTTGAGGGTGAGGCCACCCGTGACCTGACCATCGCAGCCTTGAACTATTACACGGAGTAAGGGCAGTGACTGAACAACAGCAAAAGCAATGGCAAGGACTGACTATCAGCGGTGAGTTGAGTATCGGCGTTTACTACGCCGGTACTTTCCACAAAAACTTCACCCTGCGTGTTCCAGTAACCGGCGATCTTATTTCCGCCCAAGAGGAACATCCAAATGGCCCGCTTCAACTGGTTACGGTTGAGGTTTACCGCCGCCAGTTGCTCTCTCTAGGCGACATTCCCGAAGAGGCGCTGACCACTGAGCTTCTTCGTGCATCTCTGACGGAAAGCGATTTGGGTGTGATTGCGGATGCTGATGAGGATCTGGAAAAAAAGCTCGCGCCGCTGAGCGCGGCCTTATCGACTGGCGCCGGATCGAACACGGGCTTGTCCAGCGAGGCTACCGCCTAGATGAGATCCGGCGGATGACAAAGTATGAGATCGACGCACGTATCGGTCTCATTGTCGGCAAGGCCGCCCCCACACGCTACGTCGCCAAACGCAAGCGGACGCCTCTCCCCAAACCCAAGTAGTACGAGGCTCATTTATGAGCCTTTCTTGCACCTCTAAGCCCTTCGGGAGTTACCCATGAGTTCCGACCTGCGCGTCGCACTACGTTTCGAGGCCCATGCGGGCAATAGTCGCCGCGAGATCGCCCAGCTTACCGGCGACCTGCGCAAGGCCGGTAAGGACGGTGCCAAATCCCTCGCTGATGAGAGTTGGAAAGCATCCTCGGCAATCAGCAAGGTCGGCCAGGTCGGGGCAAATAGTTACAAGACGATCCGAGGCGCCATGCGGGAAACCGCTAAAGCGGGTGGTGAAACTCGGTTGGTAGTCACCAAGACAGCCGACGAGTTAAAGCAAATGGCAAGCGCCGCTCGCAAGGCTGCTCGTGACGCCAAAACCGAATTTAGTAGCGCTGACCGGCAGGGCGTACAGCCGCTGCGTCAAAGCGTTGAAAAAACAGAGTCCGCTTTCCGCCGACTTGCGCAGAACGGTGGACGGAATCTGCGGTTGCTCAAGACCATTGCCGCAGGTGTTCGCCAGGAATTCGACCGAATCAAAGGGTTGGGCAGTAGCGCTCAAGGTCAGCTCGCTGGCTTAGGGCTCGGTCTCGGCGTTGCATCCGGTATGACCGGCAATGCCCGCCTGGATCGTCAGTTGATCCGCACCAAGCAAACCGCCGATATGACGCCGGAGCAAAAAAATGAATGGCGCGATGAGGGCTGGCGGATCGCCAAGGCGTACGGCGTCAATCGCGAAGACGTAGACAGTGGCTTCAATACCCTGATCGCCTCGGGCGTGAAGTACGACGCAGCGAAGAAAACTGCCGACGCTATCGGCCAATCGACATCGGTCACCGGCGCAGACTCCGCAGTCCTGGGCAAGGCAGTGGTGGCGGGTGCGAGCGCGTTTAACATCGACCTGAATAAGGAAGGTGCGGCGCTGGATCTGCTCCAAAAAATGACCGTGGCCGGGCGCCTCGGCAATGCGGAACTTGAAAACCTTGCTGACCTCTTTCCGAAGATCGGTGGCGCCGCTGCGGCCGCTGGCATGTCCATGGCGCAGGCGTTGGCCTTCACGGAAACCCTCTCCACGGTTGAGATGCAGCCCGACCGACTTGGCACCCTGGCCGAGTCCACGTTGCGTGTGTTCAGCACGAAGCAGTACCGAGACCAGGTCACCAAAACAAGCGGCGTGAAGTTCTTCAACAAGGACGGTGGCTCGCGCAATCCGCAGGACGTGTTTGGGGATCTGAAAGGCAAGTACGAGAAGATGAAAACCGATGAACAGCGCGCCAAGTTTATGGGCGTCGTGTTCAAGGGGATGGACCAGGACACTGTGCGCGGGATGCGCATCATGTTGTCGGGTGATCGCTTGAACACCATGGGTGAGCAGACTAAAACAATCGGCGGCTCCGATGCTGTGATCGGTCGTGACCTCAAAGAAAACACCGAGAGCGCCAGCGGCACGGCTGCCAGGATGAAAGCGACTCTCGGCCAGGCCATTGACCGTATGGCGACCCCTTTGAACAAGGGTTTTGCCGATATGGGCAGTTACTTGCTCGATGACCTGAACCTGTCTGGCGAGCAGATGCTGGCAGGTGGTGCGGCGCTGGGCGTTGGCGGCTATTACGCCGGACGCGGTGCCAAAGCTGGCGCGGGTGCGCTGCTCAACAAATTCATGGGCGGACCTGAAACGCTTAAGAACATCGCTGTGGGTAAGGTGCTGGAAGAGGCGACAGGGGTTACATCTGTGTTTGTTACCAACTGGCCGGGAGGCGTGCTGCCTGGTGGTGTGCCCGATCTGCCAGGTGGGTCCAGTTCGACTAAAGGAAAACCAGGGGGATTTGTCGCGCCTTGGTTGGCACCAGTAGCCCTTGTGGCGACCGCTACCCAACTCGGTGGGGCGAGTGCAACGGCTACGGATGAGGGGCGGTTAGATATGGCCCAGCGCAGCAAGCTTTTGAACGATGACCAGCGCACCTATCAAACTGCCTTCTACCGCAACCGCCTGGACCTGGCCGGACAGAACCCCAATCAGACCTCCGACTGGTTGTCCTCCCAGGCCCAGCGCCTGGCGCACCAGCAAACCGGCATGACGGCCGCAGGCCTGCCAATCGACGGCGCCAACCAGTGGGCCGCAGGCATAGCGAACCGTGCCGTCACCGCAGGGGCAGAGACTCCAGCGGCCGCTGCACGCCTGCAACGGTTGCTGGACCAGCCCCTGGTCATTGAACTACGCATGGACTCCAACATGATCCAGGCCGAAGTCGAGCGACGTACTGACATTCAAATGAGGCGCGGCCGATGAGCTGGGCAGAAACCCTACTGGACGCCTCTTTTCGCGGCGTCCCTATTCAGGTCGTCAGTGAAAACCTGCAATGGCAGCGGGCATTGTCCGAGCATGGCACGCCCTTTAAAGACGGCGACAGCGTGGTCGATCTTGGGCGGAGCGCTCGACGGCTACCGATGCAGATCATCGTCTACGGCGTTAACTACGAGATCGAACTACAGAACCTATTGGCTGCGCTTGGTCAGCGTGGCCCTGGTGAGCTGATCCACCCAATCTATGGCAGCCTGTCGGTTGTCTCGCAAAACGTTGACGTGAAGCACGACGCCGACAACCCTGACGCCGCCCAGGTTAGCCTGTTGTTTGTCGAGGACACGCCTGACCTACCGTTTTTCGCCCGCCAGTTTGAGTTCGTCGATATCGGCGTCCTGGAGCAAGAGGACGACTACCGCTGGCAGGATGGCGTGTTTGATCTGTTCGGCCGCATCGACTCCCTGGTCGGCGAGATTCAATCGTGGATCGGTGGCGGCTGGGTTGGCCTGATCGAAAAAGCGCTGGGCTTGCCGGGCATCTTCCTGCGGGTGCAGCAATTGCGTTCCCAGATACTCGGCGTTGTGTCCGGCGTCATATCAATGGCGAAGAACCCGTCGGCCGCGTTCGATCCGTTGGTGGATCTGTTCCGCACGCCGACGCAGATCCGCAGCTCCATTCAGGACAGCACGCCCAGCACTTCAACCGCGCTGCTGTCCCGAACTGGCGTTCCGGCAACCATGCCGGGCGGCGATAGCTTGACCACCGACCCGGCACGAGCGGCCAACGCCTTTTTGATCAGTGCCCGCCAGGGGGTAGCACCAGATGCAAGCCTGTTGCCTGACGGCATGCCCGACGATCCGGTCGAGGCCAGCGGGTTTGCCCTGGTCGTCCTGGTCATCACCGAACTGGCCTTGGCGCACGCCCAAGCGGTTGCCATCGTGATCGAGGACGAAAGCAAAAATCCTACCTTGAGCCCGCTTGAACTGGAGGGCCTGGTTAACCTGGTGCGCTCGTTGGTCCAGGGCGCAATCCTGTTGCACCGTCGTTTGTACGACGTGGAGACGGCCCGGCCGGTGATTGAGGCACTGCGCAACACGGCGGCCCTGATCCAGGCCCGTGCGCGCCAGGTCATCCTGTTGAGTCCACCGATGGTTGAGCGTGAGGTCGAGTCCCCAGCAAGTCTGCGCCTGCTGGCTCACCGCTGGTATGGCGACCATGGGCGCGCCATCGAATTGATCCGGCTTAACCCTGACCTGAAAACGCCTCACAACATTCCGGCTGGGAGGGTTCTGCGTGCTTACGCTGAATGATCCTATGCCCTCCATCCGGCTCGCCATTGGCGGCCTGGCACACGACACCTGGGACGGCTGGTCGATTGAGTCCGACCTACTGACCCCGGCAGACGCGTTTGAGCTTGAACTGCACACCAAGAACGCCAGCCGCTTGCCGGAGGTGATCAAGGAAGGTGCAACCTGCTCGCTGACGTTGGATGGCGACCGGGTGCTGACCGGCCAAATCGACGAGTTTGAACATGACGTTTCGCGTCGGGGCATCTCTATGCGCATTAACGGTCGTGACCGTGCGGCGCCCCTGGTGGACTGCTCGTCGCCCTTCGTGTCTATGCGTGAAGCGTCACTGGCGCAGATTATCGAACAGGTGGTTATGCCTTTGGGGGCCTACCAGGTGGAGATCCGCGCCGACAAGTCCAAGACCCGCCGACGTGTGCAGATTGAACCAGGACAAACCGCCTGGGAGGCATTGCTCCAGGTCGCCGAGGCGAACGGCTTGTGGCCTTGGGTTGAGCCGGATGGCCGCTTGATCATTGGCGGGCCGGACTACACCACTGCGCCCGTGGGCGTGCTGGTGATGCGGGAGGATGGGGTAGGTAACAACGTGGACCGCCTGAGCGTGCGCCGTTCTATTGCCAACCGATACAGCCAAATCACCGTCCTCGGCCAACACGGTCAATATGCCAATGATGGGCTGGACACCGCACGTTCCCATCTTCGCTCCCAGGTCCAGGACGAAACATTGGCCCGTCGTGGGATCTTCCGGCCCAAGGTGGTAGTGGACAGTTCCAGCGAGAACCAGGACATGGCGACGACTCGCGCTCGCAAGCTCCTGGCGGACAGTCGCTTAGAAGGGTTTGAGATCCGCGCCGTGGTCAAGGGGCACCGGGCCGACAACGGCCAGGTGTGGGCTCCTGGTCAGCGCGTTGTCGTTCGTAGTGAGCCGCATGGCCTCAATGACACGTACTTTTTGATGTCGCGCACATTGCGCCTAGCCCGAGGCGAAGGGGCTCTCACCGAGTTGCGCTTGCGTGAAGACAAGATGTGGGTGCTGGACGGTAACAAGTTGAAGAAACACAAAGGCAAGTCCAACCCGGATGCGGCGTTTATTCAGATGATCAAGGGGCTTTAATGAGCATCATGGCGCAACTGGTGCGTGACCAGGTTGGTCGGGCGATGAGCAAGGTTCGTCAGGCATTCCGTGCCACGGCCGTTAGCAATACCCATGGGGCATTGATTGGTGTCGAAATGCAGGGGCTGGCCGGCGAGTCGGTATCGGGCGAGTTGGCCCAGCACTATGGTTTCAGCTCGGCGCCATTGCCTGGTGCCGACTACGTGGTGATCCCAATCGGAGGTAGCAGTAGTCATTGTGTCGTGATCGCCAGTGAGGATGGCCGTTATCGGCTCCAGCTCAAGGACGGGGAGGTTTCGCTGTATACCGATGAAGGTGACCACGTGCATATGAAGCGCGGGCGGGTCATCGAGGTCGTGACGGATGAACTGTTGTTCAAGGTGAAGAACAAGGTGCGGTTTGAGACGCCTCTAGTTGAAATGTCAGGCGAGCTGCATGTCGAGGGCGGTATCAAGGCGGATGGCGAGATCGAGGACCATACGCGGTCGATGCAAGGTGACCGTGATATCTACAACTCTCACGCCCATGGTAGTAGCCCAAAGCCATCGTCAGCGCAGTGAATTTCTGGTATTTGATTGAGCCCGGCAAATTTGTTGGGCTTATCTAGAGAGGTGTCACAGTGGCAAACATTTTTTATGCGTTTGTTCGTTTTTTCAAAGAAGAGGCCCACCGTGATGCATTTGTGCGGGGTGATTTATATATGAATCGCCTGAAGTTTTTTAAGGAGTATGAGGAAGAGCTTGCTTCCAATGTCGGAGACAAGCATGAAGGCTTACACGCGTGGCTCCAGCCGGAAAAGATGACGATGACGATTGACCACCCTGTTACAGGGGAGGAAATCGTGGTCGAAGGTATTTCTGGACCGGTAACGATCGGTTATACGATCCTCAACGATTACCACGTTTACTGCATGTCCACGTACCACTGTGACAATGAAGAAAAGTTTGAAACGTTTGAGGCAATGCAAGCCCACATCGCGATAGATATTGAAAAAGGTGACTTGGGGGAATATTGCACGATTGTTGACAGCCAAAAATTCCTTGAGCGTTTAGATCGGCACCTCACCGCTGAGGCGCAAAAGGGCTCCCGTGTAGGTCGTGGACTGGTGGAGTATTATGATCCTGAAAACTTTAGTGGTTTTTTTGATGGGGACTTAGCAATTCTCAAAAAGAAAATCTGTTTTAGTCATCAAAAAGAATATCGAGTCTTTGTTTACAACGGCACCACTGGTGATGATAGTCGAACGCTCAGTATTGGAGACTTGTCCGATATATCTATCAATTGCCAAAAAAACGAACTAGATAAGTGCTTTGTTATGACCCCGAAGGCTTAACTGTCAATGGCGTTTTAAGACCTTAAACCCCCCTGAAATACACTCCCCCCGCGTGAGCCTGCACCATGCATCCCCATGGACGCAGGCATAAACCCAACGACAGGCGACTTGACGGGCCAGCGTATCAATACGCTGGCAAACGCCGTCTACATACGCCTTATGACCCCCCTCGGAACCTGGTGGAAAGATCCCACTCTGGGCTCCCGCCTGCACGAACTTCGCCGCGAAAAAGACCGCCCTCGGATCGGTCGTCTTGCCAAGCAGTACGCCGAGGACGCCCTCAAGGCGTTGCTCACGGATCTGCGCGCCAAGTCCATCACCGTCACAGCCGAACAGCCCCACAACGGCTGGCTCACGCTGCACATCGACATCATCGACGCCACCGGCAATCCGCAGGTGTTTCGCCAACCTGTAAGGGTGATTTGACATGGCCTTTTCCGCGCCCAACCTTGAGACGATCCTGGCAGGCATCCTGCGCGACATTAAAGCGCTCAACGACGAGGCCGACATCGGCACCGACAGCGACCACTACATCCGGTCTGCGGCTACTGCCGCCACAGTGGAAGGTCTCTATCAGAAGCTCGCCTGGGTTTATCGACAAATCTTCCCGGATACCGCTGACGTAGAAGAGCTGGTGCATGCCGCTGGAATTCGCGGCGTTCAGCGCAAAGCCCCTGTTGCGGCTACGGGCGTAGTCGGCCTTAAAGGCACTGCGTCGGTTGAATTGCTGCAAGGTTCTACCCTAACGCACCGCGTGACTGGAGAGCAGTTAGACAGCCTGGTTAGCGCGAAGCTTGGCACCGATGGGACCGCTACTGTCCTGGTTAAGGCTCGTACCGTTGGTTCATCGCTCAATGGGCTGACAGGCGATCTAGTCCTCACCAGCCCACCGCTGGGTATGGATGCTAACGCTAGCTTTGTCGGTGCAACCACCGGGGGCGAGGATCTAGAGAGCCCGGAATCGTTGCTCGCACGATTGCTCGATGTCATCCAGTCACCACCAGCGGCAGGCAACCTGGCCGACTTCAAGCGATGGGCTAAAGAGGTGGACGGTGTGGCAGACGTACTGGTGCTGCCAAAGCGCCGCAGCGGTAACTCCATCGACCTGGTCCTCACTGCCACCACTGGCAGCCCGTCAGCCGAGGTCATTGATCGGTGCTTGAGCCACGTCACTAGCGTGTGTTCAGTCTTCGCGGATGTTTGGGCCTACGCCCCTACGGAGCGGCGCGTCAATTCGACTGCCCTGGTTGAACTCGCTGCGGGTTACACCTTGGCCAATGTGCAGGTCGCCGCCCAATCCGGTTACAACGCATTGCTGGGAGCCCTCAAGCCCCAAGAAACGCTTAAGCGCTCCCAGATAGAAAACATGATTGGCAACTTGGCCGGCGTGATTGATCGTGCCCTCACTGCACCGGCAGGAAACGTATTGGCGTCAGATGATCCAAGCCGGATTGGCTGGATTCGCCCCGGCATCATCACTTTGGGCCTGCTGAAATGACACCGCTCGCCGATCAGTTGCGGATGCTGTTGCCTCCCGTCTCCTATGACGGCAATGCGCCAATGCTGTCCGCCGCTATTGAGGCCGAAGCTAAGGCGTTAACCCGGTCTGATACGCACGCGGATGCGGTCTACAGCGCGATCTTTGCCGACTCAGGTATGGGGTTGGCTGACTGGGAGCGGGTGCTGGCGCTACCCGATCCTTGCCTCGTAGGTGTGCCGCAATCAATCCGGCAACGTGTACAGGCGGTTGTTAGCAAGCTGCAAGCACGTGGCGGTCAGAGCAAAGCCTTTTACATCGCGTTGGCTAAGTCCCTTGGCTACGACATCACCATCACAACCTTTCATCACGCTCGCGCAGGTATTTCGCGGGCAGGCGACCGCGTTTACGGCGGCGACTGGGACTTCACCTGGCGCGTTAACGCCCCCGCAGTGACTGTCACCTACGCACTGGCGGGGTTGACCGCCGCAGGCGACCCCGTGGCGTCCTGGGGCAACAAATTACTTGAGTGCAGACTTAGCCAGTTGAAACCGGCCGAGTCCATTTTGCTATTCGGCTACGGAGATAACTGATGCAGAAAATCAGCAGTAGCACCGCAACTGCGAACGGTGCAGGCGAATTCACCCAGGGCCAACCCGGTTCGGGCATCGACGCAACCATGATTACCGTGGCTTGGTTGAATGCCATACAGCGAGAGCTGGTTAACCTGGTGGTGGGTTCCGGTCAGCCTTTGACGCCGGCTGATGATGGGCAGGTTTTGAAGGCCGTAAAGGCGTTGCAGGAGCTTGCGAGCGCCTGGGACAAGATCACGGGCAAACCGACCACCCGCGACGGTTACAAGCTTTCTGATGTCTTTACGAAAACAGAAACAGGCACGGCCATTCAGAATGCAGTTTCAGCCCTGGTCGCATCGTCGCCAACCGCTCTTGATACGTTGAAAGAACTCGCAGACGCGCTGGGGAACGATCCAAACTTCGCCACGACGGTGACAAATTCGATTGCTGGAAAGCTGCCGGTCGGTGGTGGTAATTACCGCCCTAAACTTTTAGGTGTCGGAGTGACCGACAATGCGTCGGGCTTTAACGTCCAGGGCGGCTATATAGGTTGGGGCAATGCCGAGATGGGGCTTGCTGGTGCTATGCAATTCCTTTGCAACAGAGGCGCCGGTGCTGGCGGTTTTGTCTGGAGAGGCGTCAACGCCGATAACTCTCAATCCGGCCCCGCGATGTGGTACAGCTACGACGGTTGGCTTAGTGTCAATTCTCTAGCCGTAGGTGTGAACTCAAGCGCTCCGACTCCTGTATTGGGCGACAACAGCAAGAAAATTGCGAATACCGAGTTTGTTGCCGCGTGGACAGCACAGTACCCGGTCCGTGACGCTATCACGACTGTTGGGTTGGCGAGTGGTGACAAGAACCAGCCCTACATGCGCCACGCGTCCACGGGCGATCTTGTGATGCTTCAACCGCTCAAGGCGAAAGATACGGCACTGCTTTCTCCAAACGGTTGGAGCAAGAACGCGGATACCGGTGAAATTATCCAATGGTGTGAGTACGTGATTGGTGACGCTCAAGGCGCCACCAGCTCGATCACTGTGACTTGGCCTTTTCAATTTCCCGCTCAATGCCTAAATATCCGAACGAGCTTCAGGGTTGCATCGGGTTCGCCTGGTCGGATGATCGCGTCGTCCTACGCCCTTACGACAAGTGGCACCACGATATTGCTGGAAGAGGCGACTACGGCAGTTCAATCGGGGCTTGTTTTGATGATCGAAGTAAGGGGCAACTAAGCAATGAAGATTTTCTACAGTGCAAAACAAAACGCGTTCTGCAACGACGTTTTTCACGGCACTCGGACTATTCAGGTCTCCGATCCCGCTTGGGTGCGGCCAACCGTGTCTATTCCAGACCCCGAGTGGATTCGCCCAACTATTTCAGTGCCAAATCCGGCGTGGAGTGAGGTTGAAGACTCAGATTTTCAAACTGAATACCCAACTATCTTGGTTCCTGATCCAGATGCGGTGCCGCCAATGATCGACGTGCCAGATGCTGACGCTGCGGCCCCTTTGATTGTTGTGCCCAACCCTGCGTGTTTACTGCCGCCAGAGTCCGAGCTTGTAGATGTTGCCCAGGCTGAACACGACGAGATATGCCGCGTGCTGTCGCTGGGTGGGTTGGTGCTTGCGCCTGGCGAGAACGGGCGCCCAAGTACGGCCCCCGCGCCAGGGCCTACGCCGGAAGAGCTGAAACGCCACGAACGCGGCATCCGCGACCGGGCGTTGCTGCTCACTGATCCACTGGTCGCCCGCCATCGCGACGAACTGGAGGCCGAACGTCCTAGAACACTCACTGCTGAGCAGTACAAGCAGTTGCAGGGTTATCGGCAGGACTTACGTGATTGGCCTGAGTCTGCCGACTTCCCTTTGAAGGATAAGCGTCCAAGTGCCCCTGAATGGCTGGCCGCATTGTTGGAGGGGTGAGGCCTTATCTGGCGGTGCCAAACATCACGCAATGCAGAAGTGCGGGGCGCCGCTCAGGAGGTGCCAAGTATCGCGTCAGGCAGTGCCAAATCCGGCGCGCGCTTACATTTGAGCGATGACGCGCTCAAGGACATCGGGCTGCGGCGTGGGGATGTGGAGCGTGAGCGCCGCCTGCAGGCCTGGCAAGATCCGCTGCGAAAATGAGCGCGGATGCAGTAGGGTGGTTGGCGCGCCCACACGGAGAGTCCCATGCCCGCCGACCTGTCTTTCTCTCTTAAGCACGCTCGCCGCATGGCGCTGGCGGCCCAGGGTTTTTCCGGGCGCCAGGCGCCTGCACAGATTAAGGCCGCGCACCTCAATCGGGTGATCGAACGCCTGGGTGTGGTGCAGATCGATTCGGTCAACGCCGTGGTGCGCTCGCACTACCTGCCGCTGTTTTCCCGCTTGGGCAACTATTCTCCCCAGCTCCTTGAACAGGCTGCCTGGAGCCAGGGGCGGCGGCGCTCGCTGTTCGAATACTGGGGGCATGAAGCGTCATTGTTGCCGATGACGCTGTACCCCTTGATGCGCTGGCGCATGGAGCGGGCACGGCAAGGGCAGGGGATTTACGCGCAGATGGCGCGTTTTGGGCGCGAGCAGCAGGCGATCATCCAGCGCGTGCTGAAGACTGTCGAGCAGCAAGGCGCTGTCGGGGCGGGCAGTTTGTCCACCCGTGAAGAGCGCGCCGGGCCGTGGTGGGACTGGAGTGACGAAAAGCACGCGCTGGAATGGTTGTTCGCCGCCGGGCTGGTCACCGTGGCCGGTCGGCGCGGGTTTGAGCGGCTCTATGACCTGCCGGAGCGGGTGATCCCGGGCGAATTCCTGCAAGCCCGCGTAGGCGAAGCCGAAGCGCTGCGTGGCTTGTTGCTGCACAGCGCCACCGCGTTGGGAGTGGCCACGGAAAAGGACCTGCGCGACTACTTCCGCCTGGACCCCGCCGACAGCCGCAATCGCCTCGCGGAGTTGGTGGAAGATGGGCAACTGCTGGCGTGCCACGTGCAAGGCTGGAAGCAGGCGGCGTACTGCCTGCCGGCGCCGACCGTGCCGCGCAAAGTGCCGGCCAGTGCACTGCTGTCGCCGTTCGATTCGCTGGTCTGGGAGCGCAGTCGCACCGAGCGGCTGTTCGATTTCCGTTATCGGCTGGAGATCTACACCCCGCAGGAGAAGCGGGTGTATGGCTACTACGTGCTGCCGTTTTTGCACCACGAACGGATTGCCGCGCGCATTGATCTGCGGGCTGAGCGCGCCAATGGCTGCCTGGCGGTGCATGCGGTGCATGAGGAAGAGCCGGGGTTGGATGAGGAGGGGATGCTGGCGTTGGCGCTGAACTTGCGGCAGATGGCGGATTGGTTGGGGTTGGCGCGGGTGCAGTTGAATTGTCAGAAGGCGAGTGCTGGCCGCGATCCAACTGGGCCTGGACCCCGAGCATGGTCAGGCGCCCGTGCG
>NZ_JANLGL010000099.1:0-20956 GCF_024655625.1 Pseudomonas sp. 18.1.10 | reverse complement strand
CCCAAGATTTTTGGGGCCGCTGCGCAGCCCAGCGGGAGCAAGCTCCCTCGCCACAGGGAACCTGCCCAGGCAGATCAGCCGAGGAAGGTCGACATGTCCTTGCACACCGCGCTGAACGCCTGCACAAAATGCCGCGCCTCTGACTCGCTGAGCACCAGCGGCGGCTGGATGCGCATGACCCGGTTGTTATTGGCGGTGACGAAAGTCAGCACGCCGTGCTCCCGGGACAGTTTGCTGACGAAGCGCAGCACGAACATCTCCTCGAAGTTTTTCTCGATCTCGCTGATGGCCTCGTCGATATGCCGCTTGGCCTTGCCCGAGAGCATGCGATAGGTGCCCGCCGCGTTGCCCGGCATGCGGCTGGCGAACTCGCGCACAAACGCCTCGACGCCGCCCTTGTAGCTGTACTCGAACTCGATGGCGATCATCAGGCCCTGGCCGCGCACTTCGTGGATGAACGGGTAGCCGCTGACGGCTTCACGCAACGCCTCCTTGAGTTGGGTGCCGACCCGCGCCGCGTTGCCGGCCAGGTCTTCGTTGGCGATCACATCCAATGTGGCAAGGGCCGAGGCCGAGGCGAAATTGCCGCCGCCGAAGGTCGAGGTGTGCAGGGCAAAGGTGTCGATGCTGCCGTAGGCGCGGTCCCACAGCGCCGCGCTGGACAGCGTCGCACCAATCGGCACGGCGCCGCCGGAGAGGGATTTGGACAACACCAGAATGTCCGGCACCACCCCTTCCCACTCGCAGGCAAACAGCTTGCCGGTGCGGCCGAGGCCGGTCTGGATTTCGTCGAGGATCATCACGCAATCGTGGGCGGTGCACAGCGCCCGCACCTGTTGCAGATAGCCCGCCGGCGGGAAGATCACGCCGCCTTCGCCCTGGATCGGTTCGAGGATGAACGCGCCGACATCGCCTTGTTGCAACGCGGTTTCGAGGGCGTGCAGGTCGCCGAAGGGAATCGAATCGCAGCGCGCCAGCAGCGGCTTGAACGGGTCGCGGTGTTTGTCGCGGCCGGTCACCGACAGCGCGCCGAGGGTCTTGCCGTGGTAGCCGTTGTCGCAATACAGCACGCGTGGGCGGCGCATGGCGGCCATCGCCAGTTTCAACGCGGCTTCGATGGCCTCGGTGCCGGAGTTGCTGAAGAACACCCGCTCCAGGTCTCCCGGCGCCAGTTCGCTCAAGCGCTGGGCGAGCAGGCTGGTGTGCAGTGGCACCGATACGTACTGCACAAACGTCGGGTGCTGGTTTTGCAGGAAGGCCTGCAACGCCTGGTTGACCTTGGGGTGGTTGTGCCCGGTGTTCAGGCAGCCGTAGCCGGCGACGAAGTCCAGGTAGCGGCCGCCGTCCAGGTCGGTCAGCCAGCAGCCGTCGCCCTGGGTGAACACGCGCTCGATATGGTTGAACTGGTAGAACTCGCGCAGCACCGGGTTGATGTGCTGGCCGAAGCAGCGCAAGGCTTCGGCGCGCAGGTCGGCGGGCGGCGCCACGTCCTGGCGGCGGTGGAAGCGGCGCAGCGGCTGGAAGTCTTCGTCGCGCAGGCGCTCGCCGTAAGAGGCCATGGGCGACGGCGAGAAGCCGTGCAACTCGGCGATGCGGCCGATCTCGAGGACTTTTTCTTCGGGCAGTTCACGCCCGATGGAGAACGCTTCGGCACGGCCTTCCAGGGCCAGCACCAGGGTTTCGGCGAGGCAGCCGTTGAGGAATTTCTTCGGTGCCAGGCCGAGGTTTTCGGTGCCGAAACGCACCGCGTCGCTGGCCGACACCAGGCCGCCGTCGACGATCAGGATGTCGTTGCGGTCGTGGTTGAACGCCAGCACATCGCGGGGCAACGCAGCATCGATCACCACCGAGCCGGGGGCCAGGCGATACGGGTCGATCACCCCTCCGCTGGACGTGGCAGCGACGTAGAAACGCACGTCGTCGTAGCAGCTTTCAATCTCGGCGGTGAGGCGCACCTGGGCGTGCATCTCCCCCGGCAGATAGGCCAGGCTTTCCAGACCTTGCTCGACGCTGCCGCGATGCACCAGGCGCAGGCGGCAACCGTGACGGGCGAGCAGTTTGGCGATCACCAAGGCGATGGAACCGGGGTAGCCGACCACCGCGACTTCGCTGTCGGCCGGGTCGACATCGAGGCGTTGCATGGCCTCCAGCACGTTCTTGTACGCGGCGTAGGCCGTCAGCGAATTACCGGTGGTGACCGCCACGCCGCTGCGCTCCTGGGTCTGCACACCACGGTTGCCAACGATGGCCGTGAAGCCGCCGAGGCCGACCAGATGGGCGCCCTGCTCCTTGAGGCTGTTCACACCTTCCAATACCCGCGCGGCAATGCTGCGCGGCTGGCTGAGCATTTGCTCGGCGGTCAGTGGCAGGTAATGCAGGATGCCTTCACAAGTAGCGCCGGTGGCGCTGACGATGCGCCCGAAATCGGCGAACGGCACCAGGTTGCGCGGCTGCCACAGTTCCGGCTGGTAACCGCGATCCTGCTCGGCGAGGGTGCGGTCGAGCAGGTCGATGATCTTCACTTGGCGTTGCAGCGCGATGGACGTCGGGTGAGCGATAAAGCCGAATTTCATGGGAGCGTGTCCTTGGTATTTCATTGACGGTTCCAGGCGGTTTCGGAGACCAGGCTCAAGCCGTCGCCTTCCGAGTTGTGGGCCAGCAATACGTCGAAGATATTCAGTTGCCCGGGTTGGGTCAGGGCGTTGCGCAGGTGCGCTTCATCGAAACGCACCAGGCGCTCGCGGTGCAGGTTGATCGTGCCGATGCGCTGCACGGGCTGCGGCGCGGCGGCGCGGGTGCTGACCGCAACCTGTTGCGCGCCGTTGTGGGCGTAGCGTTTGTCGAGGTAGGTCTGGATCAGCGAGAGCACGCCGTTGCTGAGGTAGAACAAGGTCACGTTGCGCGCAGGATCGGTCAGGCCTTGGGCCAGGCGCGCTTCGATGTCCGGCACCAACGCCCGGGCGCCGTCGCCGACAAATGCCAGCACGTTGCCGCTGCCGGTCATGGCGATATACGGCAAGGCCATCAGGCCGTCGCCCATCAACGCACGGCCGTACCAGCCGGAGAACCCCGGGTCGGTGCGCGGCACGTTGCGCAACGCCGAGATGGCGCCACGGCCGACGTCGTACACGCCGATGTAGCGATAGTCGTGCTGCTCGATGAGTTCGCGCACCAGGTTGCCCAGGCGGCGGAAGAAGTAGTTGGAGGTCATCGGCAGGGTTTCGATATGGTCCGCCGCCACGCTTTCGCTGGTGGCGGCCACTCGCGCCAGCTTGGCGCGGCGCAGGGCCAGCACCTCGGGCTCGACCTGCAAGCCGCGCTCGATGTGAGCGAGGAACACGTCCAGCGGCACGTCCAGCGCCAGGTCGGTGAACGGCGACAAATGCCGGGGTTCATGGTTGACCTGCACCACGCGCAACTGGCGTTTGAGCTTGCCTTCGGAAAACGGCGTGGCGGCCTGATCGACCTTGCCCTTGAGGAAGAACACGCAGTGGCTGTGCGGCCCGTTCAGTTCGTGGTCGGTGTGCACGAACTGGTAGACCCGGCGACTGAACCCGTACAACGACAACGGCCCGAGGTAGTTCGGCACCTTGCGGCCCTGATGATACGGGCCGACGCTGCCCGGCTGGGTGATGCTGTCGGACAGCGCAATCGCGCCGCGTTCGGCCAGGGCATGCACGCGTTGGCGCTGCTGTTCGTTGAGCTTGCCGCACTGCCAGAGCAGGTGCAGCGGCTGGGTGTTAATCAGGTCCAAGGCCTGGTCCAGCGCTTCGATTTGCGTGCTGCTGAGGTTCACTTGCGCAGCGGTTGGCAAGGCCGGCAGCGCCACATTCAACGGCACTTGCGGACGCGATTCGAGCACGCCTTGGGTGGCCAGGATAAACACCGGCTCGGCACGTTCGGCGAGCATGGCGAAGGCTTGTTCCAGGCAGGCGCCGATTTCCTCGACCTTGCGGATGAACACCTGGCGCAAGCCCTTGGCTTCGATGACCTGGCGCCCGTCGTTGTCGTTGTCGTGGGTGCCCTGGAACGCGTACCAGACGTTTTCCGGGCTGTCGGCGCAGATAATCAGGCCCGGCGCACCGATGCGCTTGAGGTTGGCCAGGGTGCCGCGAAACTCGTCGATCATGCCCGAGGTCACGGCGATCACATAGGCGCGGCCAAACAACTGCCAGCCGGCCATGGCGCCCACCGCCAGGCTGTGTTCGTTGCAGCCGCTGAGGCAACGTACGCCGGTGCCAGCGACGTTGTGCTGCATCGACTGGATCAGGCCCGCGACCATCGAGCCGGTGTAGGCGTGGAAGTCCCAGCGCTCTTGCCAGCGGCTGTGCATGAAGCGCGTGACCTCGGTGGCCAGGCTCACCGACAGCAACGGCCCGCTGATGGAACGGGCAAGCAAGCGGTTGAAGTGGGCGTGTTCGAGGTGGTCGAGGATGATGCGTAGCAGATCGGCACGCCGTGCAGCGCGGTCGTCGTTGGCCACGCGCAGGTGGCGGTTGCCGCCGACGCGGTTCATCCAGCCGGGCAAGGCCGACAAGGCGCAGTACAGCACGGCCGAATGGGGCGACAGGCGCGCATTCGGCGCGGCGGCGATCAGCGCGTCGAACGGATCGTCCACGCCCGCCTCGGCCTGTTCGCCGAGGTCGAGGATGAACAGCTCGTTGGACAACGGCGGGCTTTGCTGACGCAAACGTGCCTGCGCGGCCTCCACCGAATCGAAGCTCATCAACCACATGTCCGGCAACGCCGCCGCATGCGCCGGGCTGCCTTGCAGGTAGCGCTGGGCCTGGACCATCAGGGTTTCCAGCACCGCCTCGCTGTGCGGCCGGGGGCCCAGGGCCTGGTGCATGTCTTCGCAATCGCCAGCGGTCACGGGCCAGTCAGCGGCATTCGGCAGCGGCTGCAAACCGGCCTGCAAATGCTCGATGACAAACGTCACGTCCTCAATCAGCGGCTGCGCCTGGGTAATCAAGCAGATTCCTAACGTGGCCTTCATGAACCTATCCCTATTCCAATCAAACTGAGGATCAAATGACCGGCCGCTGCGGGTCGCCGGTGGCCAGGGCAATCGAGCGCCGGGCCAGCACGGCCACCCCGCACACCAGGGCCATCGCCAGCGACAGGCCGGCAAGCATGCCGACGTGGCCGCTGCGGTCGAGCAGCACGCCGGCGCCGATCGGCACCAACATGCGCGTCAATACGAACAGGCTGGCCTGCAAGCCGTAGTCGGCGGCCTGGCGATGCTCGCGGGAAAAAAACATCATCAGGGCGAAGACCAGGGTCGACACCGCGCCCATGGCCGTGGCGAGCAGAAACGCTGCGGCCACCAGCCAGACCATGTCGGCGCGCAGGCCGACAGCGGCGGTCAGTGCTAATAACGAAATCAACGCCCACAACATAAACAGCGGAATCGCGCGGCCCGGGCCGATGCGCTGGATCAGCCGCCCGCCGAGCAAGCTGGCCACGGCCCCGACCACGCCGCCGCCGACGCCGGCAATCAGCGCGACTTTCGGCGCAACCATGCCCTGGTCCAGCAGCAGCGGCTTGAGGTACAGCCACGCCGCGCCGACAAACGGGAAACTGGTCAACAGCACCCAGGTCCACAGGCGTGCGCCGGGTTGGCGGAAGTAACCCGACCAGTCGGCCAACGCCGGGCTGACCGGCGCGCTGCCGTTGCCTTGTGCATGGCCTTCCCGCAGCCAGGCCAGGGGCAGCAATGCCAGCAGCAAGCCGCCGGCCATCAACAGGAACGGCGCTTGCCAGCCCCAGCGGCTTTGCACCAGCAACATCACGCCAGCGCCGACAATCGCGCCGAGAAACAGCGCGGCCGAACGGATGCTGCCGGCGCGCACTTGCTCCGAGTGCGGCAGCAACTTGATCGCCAGGGCGTTGACCGGAATGTCGGCCCAGGTCGCCAGCACCGAGGCGGCGAACGCCAGGCCGAACAGGTACAGCGGGTTGCCGGTGATCGACAGTTGGCTGGCCGCCACCAGCAGCACCGCCAGCAACAGGCACAACAGCATCGCCCAGTTGCGGTAATGCCCACGCTGGAAGCGATAACGCTGCACGGGCAACGCCAGCAGGAACTTGAACACCGCCGGCAAGCCGGCCAGTTGGAACAGGCCGATGTCGGTGCCCGACCAGCCGTGTTCGCGCATCACCAACGGCAGGCCGAGCAGCAGGTAGATGCTCGGCACCACCAGCACAAAACCGAGCCAGCCAAACAGCAATTGCAGGCGCCACATGGAAGGGTTCATGAGGCGCTCCGGCGGGCCACCAGCACCGAGACGGGCGCCACGGCGAAGGCCACTTCGGGGTAGCTGTCGATGTGGCTGAAACCGGCCTGTTGCAAGGCGTCACTCAGGCCGCCCGCCTCGGTGACATGGCGGCCGAGCATCTGCATCGACAGGTAATACGGCATGACGCGTTGGGCGTGTTCGGGGTCGGCGGGGATCTCGGCGTGGGCACTTATCAGCACGCCGCCGGGGCGCAAGGCGGCGTGGATCTTGGCCAGGGTGGCGGGCAGGTCAGGGACGAAGTGCAACACCGAGGAGCACCAGATCACGTCGTAGCCGTCGCCAATCGGGTCGCTGGCGAGGTTGCCGCCGCGCACGCCGAGGCGTTGTTCGAGGCCGGCACGCTGGATGTTGGCGGCGGCCACTGCGACGGTTTTTTCGAAGTCGAAGACTTCGCCGCTGAGCAGCGGGTTGTCACGCACCAGGGCAATCGCCACCAGGCCCGGGCCGCCACCGAGGTCGAGCAGGCGGCGCGCTTGGCTGAACTCGGGGATTAGGGCTGTCAGGCGCAGGGCCACGTCGACGGTGACGGCACGCTGCTCCTGGGCGATCTGCAGGCGCGCGGCGGCGGTCCAGTTGTCGATGGTGGTGGTCATGTCGGTGGGTTGGCTGTCGGGTTGGCCGGCGCGCACTTGCTCGCCCAGTTGGCTGCCGAAACGGCGCATGCCGCGCAGGCGAAAGGTCCAGGCGTCGCCGCAGTAGTCCGTGGCGTCGCTGCGCAGGTAGTCGCTGGCCACCGGCGTGTTGCGGTACAGCGGCGGCTGGCGTTCATCGCGCTGCAGCAGGTCCATGCTCCACAGGGCTTCGAGCCAGAAGCCGGTGTTGGCCGGGTCGAGTTCCAGTTGGCGGGCGATCAAGTGGGCCGAGGTGGGCACTTGCAGCAGGTCGAAGAGTTTCCATTCCAGCGCAATGCGCAGGGCGTCGGCGCGCACGGCGGACAGGGTCAGATCCCAGAAAGGTTGCAGGGCATGTGGGGTGGACAGGTTCATAGGTTTATCGCTCACAGTTCATAGCTGAGCCGCAGGCCGACTTCGCGGCCCGGGCTGTACACGCGGGTGGTGCCATTCAGGTAGCCGACGGCGTCGTAGCGCTTGTCGGCGGCGTTGTTCACGTAGGCGCTGATGCCGTAGTGGCTGAAGTCGTAGCCGGCCGTCAGGTCGATCAGGCCGTAGCCGCCACGGCTGTATTGGTTGGCGCCGTCGAGGTAGGTCTTGCCGACGGCGCTGACACCGCCCTGGGCGTACCAGCCGGCAGGCGCGTCGTAGCGCAGGCTGAGGTGGCCGGTGAGGTCCGGCGCGTAGGGGTTGTGATTGCCCTTGTAGTCGTTGCTGCCTTCACTGAACTGCTTGAAGCGCGTGCGGTTCAGGCCCACGGAACTGACCAGGCGCCAGTTGTCGGCGACGAGGTAGTCGGCCTCCAGTTCAAGCCCGGTGGAACGCGCGGTGGCGGCGTTGGTGATGTACACCACGCCCGGCTGGATGATCTGCTGCACCTGCATGTCGCGCACGTCCATCAGGTACACCGCTGCCGAGTAGCGCAGGCGTTTGTCGGCGAGCCAGCCCTTGGCGCCAAGTTCGTAGGTTTTGACTTTTTCCGGGTCGTAGCCGGGGTAGTTGGCGGCGCTGGAGAAGGCGTTAAAGCCGCCGGCGCGGAAGCCTTCGGCATAGCTGGCGTAGACGTAGGCGTCGGGCTGCCATTCGTATTGCAGGGCGGCCTTGGGGGTGAAGCGTTGCCAGCTGGCGCTCTGGCGGCTGCCGATGGCGGGGTCGATATGCACTTTGTCCTGCTCGGCACGGGCGCCGAGGGTGAGGGTCCAGCGTTCGGCCAGGGGCATCAGCCATTGGCCGAACAGTGCGCTGGTGTTGCCGCCGAGCTTGCTATCGGTCTGGGTCAGGCGCAGGGGCAGTTTTTGCTGGTAGGACAGGTCGTGGTCGTCGCGGTCGGCATAGGCGCCGAGCAGCCACTGGTTGTCGCGCCATTGGCCTTCGAGGCGGAACTCCTGGGACAGGGTGTTGAAGTGGTAGTCGCGGGCCAGGTGCAGTTGGTCGGCCGGCTGGAAGTCGGTGTCTTGTTGCAGGCGGTCGTAGAAGTCGTTGCGGGCGGTGATGGAGCGCAGTGTCACGCCGGAGTCGAAGGTGTGCCGCACGTCCAGCGACAGGCTGCGGCCGCTGGAGTGGTTCCAGCTGGGCGTGCCGGAACGCACTTCGCGGCGGCTCGAGGTGGCGGCGCCCCATTGTGAGCCGCCGTCGCGGTAGTCCTGGCGGCTGTAGCGCAGGTTGACGTCGGTGGCCAGGGTTGGCGTCCAACGCAGCACCATGCGCGCGCTGTGGCGTTCACGGTCATCGGCCTGGCCGCCTTTATAGGCGTTGTCGATAAAGCCGTCCTGCTCGCGCCATTGGCCGGACACGCCGGCATATAAGGTGCCGGGGACCAACGCCGTGCTGGCGTCCGCGCTCAGCGTGCGCAGGTCGCGGCTGCCGGCGGCGGCTTCGAGGCGCGCGTAAGGCGTATCGCCGGGCTGGCGGGTGTGGATGCTCAGCACGCCGGCTTCGGCGTTGCGCCCGTACAGGGTGGACTGCGGGCCGCGCAGGATCTCGATGCGCTCGACGCCCAGCAGGTTGTGGTCAAAACCCTGGCCCATCAGGGTCGGCACGCCGTCGACGAGCATCAGCATCGAGGAGGAAAAAGCCGTGGCGCCGGAGCTCAGGCCACGGACCACCGGCAGGTTGGTGCCGGACTGGCCGAACGGCTGGAAGGTGAAGCCTGGCGTGGTGCGGGCCAGGCGTTCCAGGTCGTCGATATTGCCCTTGCGCAGGTCTTCGCCGGTGATCACCGACAGGCTCGCCGGGACTTCTTCCTGTGCCTGCTCGATCTTGTTGGCCGTGACGGTGACCGGTGCCAGGCCGGTCTGTGCCATGGCAACGCTTGCGCCGCCCAGCCAACACACCAGCACACCGCTGAAAACCCCTGTGTTCAAACGCTTTCCCCTTCAATGAATCGCCCCATGGCCGCGTCGTGGCGATGGCAGTTGATGGGGAAACATGCTATTCATTAATGCGAATGCTTATCATGTATGTCCGTATGGATTTCGGATCAATCCATATGCGAATCGGAGCAAACTCTAGGGAGGGCGTTAAACGTGTCGGCTTTACAAAGGATTTCCCAGTCGTATCGAGTTGCGTCAACGCACTCGCGGCTGGTCAGCACGCAAGACTGCGGCTGGATGCGTCAGCAATTGCCGGAAGAGCTGGGCGAATGCTATTCGGAACGCCTGAGCTTCGATGACGACCTGATGGTGGTGCGCTCGCGCTATCGCCCGACGCGCAACCTGATTGAAGAAACCGTGAGCCCGCACAACCGCCACATGCTGGTGATTACCTTTGGCATGCAGGGTGATTCCGGCTACAAAGGCGCGGATGGCGCGGCGGTATCGTTCAGGGCGGGCTTCACCACCATCACGTCGTTCCAGCTCAGCCTGGGTGAACGCTGCTATGAGGCGGGCGCGACGGTGTCGCAACTGCGACTGTTGATTGGCGAGAGCATGCTCAACAAGTACATCGGCGAGCAGCGCACCCAGCAGATCCTCGGCAACGGCAACGTGCGCCAACTGGCCTTCCAGAAGACCTCCGCCGCCAGCGCCAGCCATGCCAGCGCCCTGACCCGCTACCTCAACCACGGCGTGACCGGCACGCTGGACATGCACATCCACACCCTGAGCCTGCTCTCCGAACAGCTCAAGTTGCTGAGCCCCGCCACCCTCCCGGAGAGCCTGCAATTCAGCGCCATCGACATCGAGAAACTTGAGCGTGCGCGCGACATCATGATCGAGCAGATGGACCAGCCGCTGACCATCCCGTATCTGTGCGCCGCAGTTGGGCTCAACGAGTTCAAGCTCAAGGAAGGCTTGCACTACCGCTTCAACTCCACCCCGCACCGCATGCTCAACGAAATTCGCATGCGCAAGGCCTACACCCTGCTGGAAAGCGGCTGCCAGGTGGCGCAGGCGGCCTACCAGGTGGGCTACAAATTCCCGAACAACTTCAGCGCGGCGTTTACGCGGTTTTTTGGCAAGACGCCGAAGTCAGTGTTTGGCAAACGGCGCTGAGTGCATCAAGGGTGCGTGGCGGGAGCCTGCTTGAAGGCGGCCTGGGCCTTGGGGTTGGTGAGGATGCTGTAGCGCGTGGTACGCGAGACTTTGTGGGTGAGGAAGCGTTCGAACACCGGGTCGAAGGTGGCGCGTTGCAGGTTCGGCTGCTCGTCCATCAGGTAGCGCTCACAGAGCGCACGATAGGCGTCGAGGGTGACGAAGCGCTTGATCCAGAAGTGATAGAAGTAACCCATCAGGAAGCCCAGGCTGAAATCGTGGTCGATCACCGAATGGGCGCAGCACTCAAAATCGATCAGCCGTAGCTGGCCGTCCGGGGCGATCAAAATATTCTTGGGGTGCGGGTCCATATGCACAAACCCTTCGGCAAGCATCTGCGCAAACAATCGGAACACCCGTGGCAGCAGTTCATCGGCCTGTTCCGGGTGCGCGCCAAGACGATCATCCACACTGCAATGCTCATCAAAAAAACCCACCAGCAGGTATTCCTCTTTCAGGAACGGGAAACGCGTTTTATAGCCGAACCCGGCGACGCGCGGCACGCTGGCGGACTTGGCAGACACCACGGACAGGTTGATGAACTCGTTGGTCAAGTCATGCAGGCCGAACGCGCGCTTGAGCCCCAGGTAGTTTTGCAGCTGCTTTTTCCAGTGCTCAAGCTTGTTGTGCTTCAACACCCATCGGCGCTCGCCCTCCAGCAGGAATACGCCGCGGGTGGCTTCGGGTATGTCGAGGGTGGTGTGTTGGTGCGGTGCGGCGAGGAAGCGCTGGACCAGGGTGGATAATTCAGGCTGGTGGCGTGGGTCGAAATGGAAGGTGATGTCGCCGATGGGCGTGGCTTGAAGTGCGCGGGTGATGTGGTTGAGGTGACGCATGGGGTCTTCCTGACGTGGGGCTATCGTCTTTTGCGAAATGGCCCAGCCAGGTAGACCGCGCTAAACCGCAGGCAAAAAAAAACCCGGAAATCCTCACTTGCGTGGGCCTTCCGGATTTTCTAAACCGCCAAAAATGGTGGGTCGTGTGGGATTCGAACCTACGACCAATTGGTTAAAAGCCAACTGCTCTACCAACTGAGCTAACGACCCGCTGTGTGGTGGCGCGTATAATACTGATTTCTAAGGATTATTCAACACCTTATTTTAAATAAATCAGAAATAACGCGTTGGGTCCGTAATTCCGGCCGTTTGGAAGCCTTCTGCACGCAGTCGGCAGCTGTCGCATTTCCCACAAGCGCGGCCGTCATCGTCTGCCTGGTAGCAGGAAACTGTCAGCGAGTAATCGACGCCAAGTCCTACGCCAGCCTTGACGATATCGGCTTTGCTGAGGTTTTGCAGTGGCGCCAGGATACGGAAGCCCTGCCCTTCTACACCGGCCTTCGTCGCCAGGTTGGCCATGCGTTCGAACGACTCGACGAACTCTGGGCGGCAGTCCGGGTAGCCGGAATAATCCACCGCGTTGACGCCGATAAAGATGTCGCGGGCGTTGAGCACTTCTGCCCAGCCGAGGGCCAGGGACAGGAAGACGGTGTTGCGCGCCGGCACGTAGGTGATGGGAATGCCTTCGCTCGGTGCTTCCGGTACGTCGATGCTGCTGTCGGTCAGGGCAGAACCGCCGATGCCGTTGAGGTTCAGGCCGATGACCTTGTGCTCGACCACGCCCATGTCGCGCGCAACACGGGCAGCGGCGTTGAGTTCGGCGCGATGGCGCTGGCCGTAGTCGAAGCTCATGGTGTAGCAGCTGTAGCCTTCAGCTTGCGCCATCGCGACTACGGTGGCGGAGTCCAGGCCACCGGACAGCAGGATTACGGCGCGTTTTTGATCGTTGGTTTGTTCAGTCATGTCAGCGTCCTGGCTCGTCGTTCCAAAGGTATTTGTGCAACTGCAATTGCAGGCGCACCGGTAGATTGTCCGCCACCACCCAATCGGCAAGGTCACGGGCGTTCAGGTCGTGGTGGCTGGGAGAAAACAGTACCTCGCCTGCGCGACGGTCAAGGCCGTATTGGATCAGCTTGGAGTTCGCCCAGTCGTAATCATCACGGGAACAGATCACGAACTTGACCTGATCGTTGGCGGTCAGCAAGTCGATGTTCTCGTAACGGTTGCGGTGCGATTCCTTGGAGTCGGGCGTCTTCAGATCGACTACCCGGCTCACGCGCGGGTCGACCGCGGAAATATCCAGGGCGCCGCTGGTTTCCAGGGACACCTCGTAACCGGCATCGCACAATTGCTTGAGCAAAGGAATGGCATTGGGTTGCGCCAAGGGCTCGCCGCCCGTCACGCAGACGTAGCGTGGCCGGAAGCCGGCAACCTGTTCGAGGATGTCGTCGAGGGTGCGCACGGTGCCGCCACTGAAGGCGTAGGCGCTGTCACAGTATTGGCAGCGCAGCGGGCAACCGGTCAGGCGCACAAATACGGTGGGCAGGCCAGCGGTGCGCGTTTCACCCTGCAAGGAGTAAAAAACTTCGGTGATACGTAATGTGTCTTGCATAGTCGCCACGGGCGTAACAGCTAAACAGGCTGTCCGCCTCCGTCAGGCACTTCAAGAGACCCCGCCAACGCGCAGGCCCCAAAAAGCGTGTTTCATAAAAGGGCGTGGATTCTAACGAAAAAACCCGCGCCAGGCGCGGGTTTCTTCTAAACGGGCGGCTTTGCTTACAAGCGTTGCAGATCCCGTTGGGCCAACTGGGCGGCGGAAGTCCCCGGATACTGGGCAACCACCTGCTGCAGAATGCCTTTGACCTTGTCGGTATGACCCAGACGGCGTTCTACGTCAGCGAGTTTGTACAGCGAATCCGGCACCTTGGCGTGCTTGGGATACAGTTGGCTGACCTTGGCAAATGCCTGGCCCGCCGCTTGTAGGTCGCCCTTGGCCAGGTTGACTTCGCCCAACCAGTATTGGGCATTGCCCGCGTACTGGCTGTTCGGGTATTTGCGCAGGAAAGCGCTAAATGCCTGGCTGGCTTTATCGAAGTCCTTGGCCTTGATAAGGTCGAAGGCTGCATCGTAATACAGCTTTTCCTTCGCCGGATCACCCGGTTCGCTGCTGGCGGCAGGGGCCTGGCTGGCAGCCGCCCCCGCTGCTGCACCACCGATGGCGGCGCTAGGCGCGCCACCGGCAGAAGAATTATCTGGAGTTGCGGCAGGTGTAACGCCGGCTCCAATGCGTCGATCAAGATCCTGGTAACGTTCCAGGCCTTCTTGCTTCAGCTGGCGCACTTCATTTTGCAGAATTTCAATGGTGCCTTGTTGCTGCGCCAATTGATCCTGCATGCGTTGCAGCTGGTTGAACAGTTCGCCCTGTGCCGAGGGAGCGGACGTAGCCGCTCCCCCCGCATAGGCGCCGTTCGTGCCATAACCTGCTGGCGGATAACTGCTCCCGCTATTGTTATAGCCAGAGTTGCTATCTTCCACAGGAACCGCAGCCCACACCGCAAGCGGTGCGAGGCTGAGAGCCAATACAGTTAGAGCACGACGGCACGTTCGCATGACGAATTACTTACGCAGTTCGACGCGACGGTTTTGAGCCCAGGACTGCTCGTCGTGGCCAGTAGCAACTGGACGCTCTTTACCGTAGGAAACCAGTTCCAGTTGGCCTGGAGCAACACCTTGCAGTACCAGGTAGCGCTGAACGGCTTTCGCACGACGCTCGCCCAGTGCCATGTTGTACTCACGAGTACCACGTTCGTCGGTGTTACCTTCCAGAACAACGCGAGCGCCGTTAGCTTTCAGGTCCTTCGCGTGAACGTCCAGAGCGCGCATGGCTTCTGGCTTCAGGTCCGAACTGTCGTATTCGAAGTAGAAAGTGGTGATAGCGCGCAGAGCAGCTTCTTCGCTCAGGGAGCCGTCAACTGCACCAGTGTTAGCGCCGTAACCAGCGTTTGGATCAACAGCTGCGCCTTCACCGGCATTGTCGCCGCCTTTAGACGAGCAACCAACGGCTACGGACAGAGCCAGAGCCAGAGCAGCAAACTTACCAAACTTCAGCATTTCCATCGTGAAACTCCTAATGAACCCCAGTGTGTTAAGTACTTCTTTTTGTAGCGCCGCGTCAGTTCAGGTAAGGGGACCAGGATGGTTCTCTGACTTCGCCTTGAGCGGTAGGAAGTGGGAGCCTTACGCGTCCATTAATGGATACGAGCATCAAGACTCCCCGGCCCTGCTGGCGGGTGGCGTAGATTACCATGGTGCCGTTGGGCGCAACAGTAGCTGACTCGTCAAGGTTGGTATCTGTAAGGATTTTTACGGTTCCACGCTGCAAATCCTGGGCCGCAACCCGGAAATTAGTGAAACCATCCTGACGGTGAATCATCACCAACGTCTTTTCATCAGCCGAAAGCTTCGGATTGGCGTTGTAGTTACCAATAAAGGTCACACGTTCCGCACCACCGCCGCCCACGCTTGCCTTGTAGACCTGTGGCTTGCCGCCACGGTCGGAAGTGAAGTAGATGGTCGAGCCATCTTTACCCCAGAACGGCTCGGTGTTGATACCTGGGCCGCTGGTCACGCGAGAGATCTGGCGCGAAGCCATGTTCATCACGTAGATATCCGGGTTGCCATCTTTGGACAGCACGAACGCCAGGCGCGAACCATCCGGCGACCAGGCTGGCGCACCGTTGAGGCCTTCGAAATTGGTGATCTGCTCACGACGGCCAGTATCAATGTGCTGGACGAAAATGCGCGGACGCTTCTGCTCAAAGGACACGTAGGCAATACGCTTGCCGTCCGGTGCAAAACGCGGCGACAGGATCGGCTCACGCGATTGCAGCAAGGTCACGGCGCGAGCACCGTCGTAGTCCGAACGCTGCAAGGTGTAGCGCGTGTTGTCTACCGAGAAACGCTCAGCCGTTACATAAAGCAGACGTGTCGAGAAAGCACCCTTGATACCGGTGAGCTTTTCAAACGACTGGTCCGAAATGTAGTGAGCCATGTCACGCAGTTGTTCAGCGGTGCCCGACACGCTGCCGGTCAAGACCTGCTGCTCGGTAGCCACGTTGAACAAGGTGTACTGGATCTGCAGGCGACCACCGGCTGGCACGATATTGCCGACCATCAGGTACTGCGCGCCCACGGCTTTCCAGTCACGGAACACAACTTCGCTGGCCTGGTTCGGCTGGCTAATCATGTTGCCTTTTGGAATCGGCGCGTAGTAACCGGAGTTGCGCAGGTCGTCACTGACGATCTGGGCCATGTCGTCCGGCAGCACGCTGCCGCCCTGCCAGCCAAACGGTACTACGGCGATCGGGGTGGCCCGATCGCTACCGCTGGTGACCAGGATGTTTTTTTCATCCGCCGCCGCTATCCCTGCCATACAGCAAATAACGACAAGCATTCCTCGAAGAAGGTTTCTCACAAGGCTAGATCCTCAGGTGTGAATGTCATCTTGAATGAACGATAGGGAGCGAAGTCGCTTGGTTTCATTCCCTGCATCTCGGTCAACCGGCCAATGTTCTTGACCGCTGCAACCGCCGAACTGTCGAACGAACCATCGCCACTGGACTTGGCCACGCTGACCGAAGTCACCGTACCGTCCGGCAACATGCCGATCTGCAGCACTACTGTCATGCCTTTGCGTGCCGAAGGTGGACGCGTCCAACCCTCTGCTGCCCGTGCCCGAATCAGGTCGTCGAAACTGCCCGCGACTTCATCACCACGTTCATCGGCCAAGGCTTGCTGACGCTGCGGCGTGTCGGAAAGCAAATCTGCCAAGGCCTGGGCCTTTTTCTCTTCGGCGGATTTGCGTGCTGCTTCCTGGGCCTTTTTCTTGGTGGCGTCGGCGGCAGCTTTCTTCTTCGCATCATCGGCGACTTTTTTCTTCGCCTCGTCTGCTTCAGCTTTTTTCTTGGCGTCGTCGGCGGCTTTCTTCTTCGCGTCTTCGACTATTTTCTTCTTGGCTTCCTCAGCGGCCTTTTTCTTGGCCTCTTCTTCGGCAGCTTTCTTGGCTTCTTCTTCAGATTTCTTCTTGGCTATATCAGCCAATTGTTTCTCTTCGGCTTTTTTAGCTTCGGCAGCCTTCTCGGACTTCTTGGCTTCATCAGCCTTTTTCGCCTCGTCGGCCTTCTTCGCTTCGTCAGCCTTTTTCGATTCCTCGGCCTTTTGAGCCGCCTCTTCTTTCTTTTGTTCCGCAGCAGCCTTCACCGCTTCCTGCTCGACCTTTTTCTGTTCCATCTGTTCGACTTCAGTCTGGCGCGCAGCCGACTTCTGGGCCTCACCCGCAATCTTCTGATTGGTCTGGGTGGTGGCCTGGCTTTTCGATTTCAGCTGATACAGGGTCGCCTGCACGATCGGCTTGGCTGGCGGCAGGTCCGGGGTCATGGCAAAGCTGACGAACAGCATGCCAAACACTAGGACGTGCAGGGCAATTGCCCAGACGCTAGGCCAGAAGTAGCTTTCCGAGGCGGACGGCTCTCGCTGCTGCTGCATCAGGGCGCCTCGGTAATCAAGCCAACGTTACCGACGCCGGCCTTCTGCAGCCCGCCCATGGCGCCCATGACTGAGCCGTAGTCGACAACCTTGTCACCACGAATGAACACCTGGGTGTGCTTGCCGCCTTCGTTGCCGGAACGGATGATCTTGGTCACCGCGTCGGTCATCTGCGGCAAGGTCATGGCCTTGTCCTGCTGTTTCTGGGTATCGACTTCGCTGCCAAGGTTCCAGTAGTAGGTCTTGTCAGCCTTGATCGAAATGGTCAGGACCTGGGTGTTGTTGTCTTGCGGCAAGGCTTCGCTGGAAACCTTGGGCAGATCAACCTTCACGCCCTGATTGAGCATCGGCGCGGTCACCATAAAGATAACCAGCAGTACCAGCATCACGTCGATGTAGGGCACTACGTTCATCTCGGCGACCGGCTTGCGCTTTTTGCGAGCTCGAGCGATTAAAGCCATTGTGAATTACCTGCTTATTCTTCGCTGGTGTGCACTTTACGGTGCAGGATCGCCTGGAATTCATCGGCGAAGGTGTAGTAACGGCCAATCAGGGTTTCGCTGGTGGCAGCAAAACGGTTGTAGGCAATTACTGCGGGGATAGCAGCGAACAGGCCGATCGCGGTGGCGATCAGGGCTTCGGCGATACCCGGGGCCACGGTGGCCAGGGTCGCTTGCTGGGCCTGGGCCAGGCCGCGGAAGGAGTTCATGATCCCCCATACGGTACCGAACAGGCCGATGTACGGGCTCACGGAACCGACGGTGGCGAGGAACGGCAAGCTTTGCTCAAGCTTCTCTTCTTCGCGGGAGATGGCCACGCGCATGGCGCGGGCCACGCCTTCCATCACGGCTTCCGGGTCGACGCCTGGCTGCTGGCGCAGACGGGAGAATTCCTTGAAACCGGCACGGAAGATCTGCTCGACGCCCGAATCCGGGTCCGGGTTGCTGCCCGCCTGGCGGTACAGCTTGGACAGGTCGATACCGGACCAGAAGCGCTCTTCAAAGCTCTCCAGGGCACGTCGACCGGCACGCAGCAGGTTGCTGCGCTGAAAAATCATGACCCAAGAGGTAACCGATGCGGCTACCAGGGTCAGCATCACCAGTTGAACCACGACACTGGCATTGCTGACCAGGCTCCACATGGAGGAATGGTCGACGACGGTAGGTTCCACGCTAAATCTCCTGCTTTGATTGTTTACCCGCGCCGCTTACGCCGGCAAAGGCCGCACGTAGAGCTTCGGGAATGGCCCGGGGTTTCAAACTATTGGTGCGCACACAAGCCACCAGGAACTGCCCCTCACAGAGCAGCGTTGCATCCGTTGCCCGCCTGACCTGCTGTTTAAAGCGCAGGCTGACACGGTTCAATTCGATTACTTCAGCGCTGACCAGCAGTTCGTCGTCGAGCCGCGCCGGCGCGTGATACCGCGCCTCGCTGGAATGCACGACAAACAACAGGTCCTCCCCTGCCAGCTGGGATTGGGCAAAGCCCAGCTCCCGTAGCCGCTCGGTTCGAGCCCGCTCCATGAACTTGAGATAATTGACGTAATACACGATGCCGCCCGCATCGGTGTCCTCGTAATAAACGCGACAGCGATGTGCGAACGACTGATCCCCGTTTTGCGCGCGCATACTCTAGTGCTTACTCCTCAGGTTGCCAATCCGGCTGGGCAACTGTTTTTTCATTCCCTGAAACATTATCCAGTGACTGAATGACGACGCCAGCCACTAGGACAGCACAAACGTCGAATAAATCGACTTGCGTAATGCTTTTAATCGTCCACTGCATCGAGGAATTCGTCTACCACGGGCATCTCACCCAATCGTGACGGAATGTTTAACCCAAAGTGCAGGTAGGCATGTCGCGTCACTACTCGGCCCCTTGGGGTGCGCATGATGTAACCCTGCTGGATCAGGTACGGTTCCAGCACATCCTCGATGGTATGGCGCTCTTCGCTGATGGCGGCCGCCAGGCTGTCGACGCCCACCGGGCCGCCGTCGAACTTCTCGATCATGGTCAAGAGTAGACGCCGATCCTGGTGATCGAAGCCGTGCTCATCCACATCCAGCAGGTTCAAGGCCAGGTCGGCCACGGCCTTGGTGATATGGCCCTTGGCACGCACTTCGGCAAAGTCACGCACACGACGCAGCAAGCGGTTGGCGATTCGCGGTGTACCACGGGCACGACGGGCGATTTCGAACGCGCCTTCCGGGTCCAGCGGCAAGCCGAGAATGCCCGCCGAACGGCTGACGATGGTCGCCAGGTCTGCGGTGCTATAGAACTCTAGACGTTGAACAATGCCGAAACGGTCTCGCAACGGGTTGGTCAACATGCCCGCGCGGGTGGTGGCGCCAACCAGAGTGAAAGGTGGCAGATCGAGCTTGATCGAACGCGCCGCCGGGCCTTCGCCGATCATGATGTCGAGCTGGAAGTCTTCCATGGCCGGGTACAGCACTTCCTCGACGATCGGCGACAGCCGGTGGATCTCGTCGATAAACAGCACGTCGTGGGGCTCAAGATTGGTCAACAGTGCCGCCAGGTCACCCGGTCGTTCCAGCACCGGGCCGGAGGTGGACTTGATCGACACGCCCATTTCCTGGGCAATGATATTGGCCAGGGTGGTCTTACCCAAGCCCGGTGGACCGAAGATCAATGTGTGGTCCAACGACTCACTGCGCCCGCGCGCGGCCTGGATAAACAGCTCCATCTGCTCGCGCACGGTGGGCTGGCCGATGTAGTCGGCCAGGCTCAGGGGGCGGATGGCGCGGTCCTGCACTTCTTCACGGTCGCGCGGGCCGGTGGCCGCGATCAGACGATCTGCTTCAATCACTTAAATCATTCCCTTCAGGGCACGGCGGATCATGTCTTCGGCACTCAGGTTCTTGTCCTTGATGGCAGACACGGCCTTGCTGGCTTCCTGCGGTTTGTAGCCCAGGGAAATCAGCGCATTGACCGCATCGCTCTCGGCGCTGGCGACCTGGGCCGCTGGCATGTCCGGCTGGTTCGGTACCAGGGCAAACATGCTCGGCACGACTTCCCAGGCCTTGAAGCGGTCCTTGAGTTCCACCAGCAGGCGCTCGGCAGTCTTCTTGCCGACACCCGGCACCTTGGTCAGCGCCGAGGTGTCCTGGGCCGAGACGGCACGCACCAGCTCATCCACCTCCAGGCTCGACATCAACGCCAGCGCCAGCTTCGGGCCGACGCCATTGAGGCGGATCAGCTCGCGAAAGAAGTCACGGTCGCGCTTGCCAATGAAACCATAGAGCAATTGCGCATCTTCGCGCACCACCAGATGGGTATGCAGCGTAATCGGCTCGCCGACCGACGGCAGGCGATACAGGGTGGTCATGGGCACTTCCAGCTCATACCCCAACCCGTTGACATCCAGAATCAGGTGCGGCGGCTGTTTCTCAGCCAGGGTGCCGCGCAAGCGTCCAATCACGGTTCAAATCCTTAAAGCTTGAGGGTCAGGCAAAGACCCGACCGGGAAAAACGATTGCGCTGATGCTATCAGAGACGCAGCCGCCCGCCACGACTGCGTGCCGTGCCCAGACCGTGGGGCAACAGGCTGGAGCGGGTGTGCGCGTGGCAAATGGCGATGGCCAGGGCATCGGAGGCGTCGATCTGCGGTTTTGAAGTGAGCTTGAGCATGTGCATGACCATCATCTGCACCTGCTCCTTGTTCGCCGCACCGGTGCCGACCACGGCCTGCTTGACCTGGGTCGCGGTGTATTCGGCGATTTCCATGCCCTCCTCGGCACCGGCGACGATGGCAGCGCCACGGGCCTGGCCAAGCTTGAGCGCCGAATCGGCGTTCTTGGCCATGAACACCTTTTCGATGCCCATGGTTACCGGGCCGTAGGTCTGGATCACTTCACGCACGCCGCGATAGACAATCTGCAAGCGCTCGGCCAACTCGCCGGCGCCGGTGCGGATACAGCCCGAGGCGACGTAGATGCAGCCGCGCGGGGTCTGTTGCACCACGCCAAAGCCGGTGATGCGCGAACCGGGGTCGATACCTAGGATTAAAGTCATAACGCCTGCGGGTTGGGTAAACACAATTCTTGCGACAAAGAAGATCAACTGTGGGAGCGGGCTTGCCCGCGAAGGCGGTGGGTCAGCCAACATTTTCAGCGACT
>NZ_JANLGL010000098.1:0-21208 GCF_024655625.1 Pseudomonas sp. 18.1.10 | reverse complement strand
TTTATAAGAGACAGCTCGCTAATAGGGTGGTTCAGTCGACTCATCGGGTGGCTGACACACCGCATTCGCGAGCAAGCCCGCTCCCACACAAGCCCACACCCACATAAAACCGTCTCCACCTTTTAGCCCGGTGTTGCTTCGGCCTTGAGCTGCTCACGAAACGCCTTCGGCGAAAACCCCACTCTTCGGCGAAACAACCGCGAGAAGTTCGTCGGGTCGGAAAACCCCAGCACCTCCGACATCTCATTGATGCTCATGCTGGTGTACGTCAGCAGGCGCTTGGCTTCCAGCAACTGGCGGTCATGCATGATCTGCAGCGCCGGTTGCCCACCCAACTCCCGACACGTACCGTTCAGGTGTGAGACCGAGATCCCCAGCTTGTGGGCCAAGTCCTCGATCTTCGGATGCTCGCGGTAATGCTGCTCCACCAGTTGGGTAAACCGCCGGAAATACTCATGCCCGCGCGGCGCCCGTGGGTGGCGGCGCTGGAGCGCCTGGCGGCTGATCCACACCAGCAGCACGCTGACCAGGGCGTGCATCATCATGTCCCGCGCCGGTTGTTCATTGGCGTATTCGTCCTGCAGGCGGGCGAACTGGTGGTTGAGGTAGTCGCTGTCCTTGCCGGCCGGATAATTTCCCAGCGCCTGCAGGGCGTCGACCGTGGCCCCCAGTTGCGCCTGCAAGTGGCTGACGAGGGGCGCCGCCAGTGTCACCACGTAGCCCTCGACGTCCTCGGCAAACCGAAACCCATGCACGCACAGCGGCGGCAGGACCTGCAGCGTCGCTTGGTTGATCGTGGTGCGCTGGCCTTCGATTTCCAGATGCGCCTGGCCTTTATGCACGTACAGCAATTGGCACAGATCCGCGTGCCGGTGGGGTTGGATTTCCCACTGGTATTCCCGACTGCGCCGGGAAATGGTTTCGCAGTGCAACAAATCGGGGGTGGGCCATTGCTGGTCCTCCCCGTAAAGCTTGAAGACCGGAATCGCGGTTTTGGTCATGGTTTCAATCCAATACCCAGGAGAGTGGTGCGGTAATCGCCCCAATTGGCAAAAAGCGCAGGCTTTGGCGCAGTTTTCACCTTCTTATACCGGCCACTCAAGTGAAAAATGTCAGCCACAAGACCAATGACAACGCTTTCACTCAATCCGTTCGAGTGGAATCTACGGGCGATAAAAATAATGAAAATCCTGAAAACTCAAGTCGCCATCATTGGCGCCGGTCCCTCCGGACTGTTGCTCGGCCAACTGTTGCATAACGCCGGCATCCAGACCTTGATTGTCGAGCGCCAGAGCGCCGATTACGTGCAAGGCCGCATCCGTGCCGGGGTGCTGGAGCAAGGCATGGTCGACCTGCTGCGCGAAGCCGGCGTGAGCCAGCGCATGGACCGTGAAGGGCTGGTGCACGATGGCTTTGAACTGGCGCTGAACGGCCAGCTTACCCACATCGACCTCAAGGCCTTGACCGGCGGCCAGTCGGTGATGATCTACGGGCAGACCGAAGTCACCCGCGACCTGATGCACGCCCGCACCGCCGCAGGCGCCAGCACCCTCTACGAAGCGCGCAACGTGCAGCCCCATGATCTGAAAAGTGATCGGCCGTGGCTCACCTTCGAACACCAGGGTGAAGCCTTTCGCCTGGAGTGCGACTACATCGCCGGTTGCGATGGATTCCACGGCGTTGCCCGTCAGTCGATTCCGCAAGAGTCGTTGAAAATCTTCGAGCGCGTATACCCTTTCGGCTGGCTCGGCATCCTTTCCGATACGCCGCCAGTACACGCCGAACTGGTGTACGCCAAACACCCGCGCGGCTTTGCCCTGTGCAGCATGCGTTCGCCGACCCGCAGCCGCTATTACCTGCAAGTGCCGGTGGAGGAGCCGCTGGATGAATGGTCGGACGCACGCTTCTGGGACGAACTGAAAACCCGCCTGCCCAGCGAATTGGCCGAGCACTTGGTGACCGGGCCGTCCATCGAGAAAAGCATCGCGCCCTTGCGCAGCTTCGTGGTGGAACCGATGCAGTATGGGCGCCTGTTCCTGCTCGGCGATGCGGCGCACATCGTGCCGCCGACCGGGGCCAAGGGCTTGAACCTGGCGGCGAGTGATGTGAGTACCTTGTACCGCATCTTGCTCAAGGTGTATGGCGAGGGGCGCGTGGACCTGCTGGAGAAATACTCGGCGATCTGCCTGCGGCGGGTGTGGAAGGCGGAGCGGTTTTCCTGGTGGATGACTTCGATGTTGCATCAGTTTCCCGAGGCGGATGGGTTCAGCCAGCGGATTGCCGAGAGTGAGCTGGAGTACTTCATTCATTCCGAGGCTGGGCGTAGGACCATTGCTGAAAACTATGTGGGACTACCCTACGAAGCCATCGAATAGCGAACACCACAAAATCCGACTGTAGGAACATGGCCCATGTGGGAGCGGGCTTGCTCGCGAATGCGGTGTGTCAGTCAAAGCTATTTCGACTGATCCACCGCATTCGCGAGCAAGCCCGCTCTCACAGGTTTTGACCGTATTTCATCCTCAGGGGCTGTAGTACCCAACCGCCACCATGTAATGCCCGCTCTTGCGCAGGTAAGCATGCTTGTTCTCCACCTTGCCCGTCACCGGGTTCTTCCAGCGGTACTTGTATTCCCCCTGATCCTGCTCGGCCATCAGCTTGAGGATCGGCTCGCCCACCGGCTTGCCGTCGGGGTCCTTGATCTTGCTGAAGTCGGTGTTGATGAGCCGCAGGTTGGTGCCATGGGCCACGTAGCGCCCGGTGCTGAGATCGACCACAAACACATACAGGTCGTCCTGCAGGAAGCCGCCCTGCAATGAATTGATCGCCTTGAGCGTACCGGCCTCATCCTTGACCAGCGCGTCCACCGCCTTGTTGCGCAGCGCCCGCGCCTGTTCCGGGGTGGCCCGTGGCAGGTAGTAACCCACCGCGAGGATGCGTTCGCCGACGCGCTGGTAGAACACGTGCTTGTGTTCGACCTTGCCGTCGTTCCAGTTCTGCCAGCGGTAGTCGGCCTGCTGGATGCCCTGGCCTTCGGGCACGCTGAGCGCGTCCTTGAACGACTGGCGCAGGTCCGGCCCGAGCACTTCGCTCACGTCACGCCCGATCAAGGCGGAAGAGGGCCCGCCGCTGGCCAGCAGCACGCCCTGGGTATCGACCACGAACACGTAGCGGTCCTGGTCGATGAATTCGCCCTGGCGACTGAAGGCGGCGAACGCCTTGTCGCCCTGGGTCTGGTAGTACGCCAAGGCTTTTTCCAGCAAAGCCTTGGCGGCTTGCGCGTCCGCATCGTCTGCGGTCGCGGCATGCACCTGGCTGAAACACAACAGCAGCAGCCAGGTGATGCGCAGCATTGCCTTCATGGTCCGTCCCTCGTTCTTGTTTGTGTGCCAAGAGCGTAGACGGTCGGCGCCGATTCAGAAGGGTTTGGTAGGCAGGTACTTGCCGTCCAGGGTGATGACCGCGCGGGAGCCGCCGTCCGGGTCTTCGACTTTCTTGATGTCCAGCTTGAAGTTGATCGCGCTGATGATGCCGTCGCCAAATTGCTCATGCACCAGGGCCTTGAGGGTGGAGCCGTAGACCTGCAGCATTTCGTAGAAACGGTACATCGTCGGGTCGGTCGGCACGCCACCGGGGAAGCTGCCGCGCAGGGGCACGCTTTGCAGCAGGCGGCTGGCGTCCTGGTCCAGGCCGAGCTTGTCGCAGACCACGTCGGCGGCTTCTTTAGGCAATGGATGCTGGCCGAGCAGGGCGGCGGTGACGAACGCCAGGCTCAGGCCGGTGCCGTCGGTGAGGTCCTGCCAGGACAGGTTCTTGCGCGCCTTGAGGTCGATAACGGTATTGGCCAGGGCCAGGCGTGGGGTTTGCGCGAATTGGGCTTGCAACATGGTGATGTCCTCTGGGTTAAAAAAGGGGGTGTCAGGCGTGAACCTGGGGTTGATCCAGCAGCGCGACGAAGCGCCCGCTGCGGTGGTCCAGGGCGTCGATGGCGCCGGTTTCGATGTCATAGACCCAGCCGTGCAGGGTCAGCCGGCCTTGTTCCAGCGCCAGGGCGACCGAGGGATGGGTCTTGAGGTTGGCCAGTTGTGCCACCACGTTTTCGCGCACCAATGCATTCAAGCGTGCGGCGTCCGAGAGGTGGTCGCGGGCGGCGTTGATGACCTTGGCCGACTCGGCATGGCGCAACCAATTGGCCACGGCCGGCAGGTGATCCAGGCATTTGCAGGTGGAGATCGCGGTCATCGCGCCGCAGTCGGAATGGCCGCAGATCACAATGTCGCTGACCCCCAGCACCGCTACTGCGTATTCGACGGTGGCCGACACGCCGCCAGGCTCCGGGCCGTAGGACGGCACAATGTTGCCGGCATTGCGGATTACAAACAGGTCGCCAGGTTCCTGCTGGGTCAGCAGCTCCGGGACTACACGGCTGTCGGAGCAGGACACAAACAAGGTGCCGGGGCTTTGGGTGGTCGCCAGGTGTTTGAACAGGTCGCTGCGTTGGGCAAAGGCTTCGCTCTGGAATTTGCGGAAGCCGTCGATGAGATGCTGCATGGTGGTTCTCCTTGCGTCGCTGATGGGGCAAGGATGGAAGTTTTCAGCTATAGCGTCCAAGACCGGCTTATTATGGTTTCTATAAGTCATGCCTATAGTTGGAGCGCCGTCGATGTTGTTGCGCCATATCCGTTACCTGCTGGCCGTTGCCGAGCATCGCAATTTCACCCGGGCTGCCGAAGCGCTGCACGTGTCGCAGCCGACCTTGTCGCAACAGATCAAGCAGCTTGAAGAAACCCTGGGCGCGCCGCTGCTGGACCGCTCCGGGCGCAGCGTCAGCCTGACTGACGCGGGTGAAGCCTACGTACGTTTTGCGCGCCTGGCCTTGCAGGACCTGCAGGCCGGCACCCGCGCCATGCACGACGTGCAGGACCTGAGCCGTGGCAGCTTGCGCCTGGCGATGACACCGACCTTTACCGCCTACCTGATCGGCCCGCTGCTGGCGCAGTTCAACGCCTTGTATCCAGGCATCACGGTCAGTGTCGAAGAGTTGACCCAGGACCGCATGGAAGCCGCGCTGACCGAGGACCTGCTGGACATCGGCATCGGCTTTGCCGGCGAACACCTGCCGGATATCGCGTGTGAAGCGCTGTTTGTCGAAGCGCTCAGCGTGGTCGTCAGCGCCAGCCATCCGGCGTTGCAGGCGCCGTCGTGGCTGGAACAGCCCATGGTGCTGTTGAACCCAGGCTTTGCGACCCGCCGCTATATCGACGATTATTGCCGCCAGCAGGGGGTGAAACCGCACATCGCCATGGAGGCCAATTCCATCAGCGCGATCATTGAAATCGTGCGCAATACTGCATTGGCCACCATCCTGCCCAGTGCGATTGCCACGGCCCATTCGGGTTTGCAGGCGGTGGCAATCAGCCCCGCGTTGCCCCAGCGCAGGGTGGCGCTGTTGAGTCGCCAGGGCGCCTATCGCAGCGCCGCCTGCACGGCGTTCGTCGCGCTGATAAAAGCCATGCCGAATGTTTAGCCAAACTGCAACCAAACTCCGTCAACCCTGAATTTATCCAACTATCCGGGCGTGTGACGCTGCCGGGCATCGACCTCACTGTGATCCCCCATGGACGGTTCCCCCGACACGCTTCCCGAGCTGGCTTTCTGGGCACTGTTCCATTGCCGGCACGCGCGCCCACCAGACGCCGTTCTCCTACGTTGATCCGCCCCCCGTAGGGCGTGCACTTGCGCGCCTGCCTGACGCACACGTATGAGAGTTCCCATGAGTGATTTTGCCTGCCTGCACGAAGCCCAGACTTTCTTTGCGCAACACCCGGACATCGAGATGTTCGAGCTGTTTATCCTCGACAACAACGGCGTGCCACGGGGCAAGCTGCTGCACCGCGACGAGCTGTTGGCGGTGTACGAAAGCGGCCGGCCGTTGCCCAGCACCATCCTCGGCCTGACCATCAATGGCGATGACGTGGAAAACTCCGGGCTGGTCTGGGACGTGGGCGATATCGACTGCCGCGCCTACCCGATCAGCGACAGTTTGCAGCGCATGCCGTGGCGCTTGATACCGACGGCGGCGGTGCAAGTGAGCATGCATCCGACGGAAGGATTACCCGCCACCGTGGCCGACCCCCGGCATGTGCTGGCCAAGGTGATCGACGGGCTCAAGGCCGACGGTTATTACCCGGTGATGGCGGCCGAGCTGGAGTTCTACCTGCTGGACCAGAAACCCGACAGCCATGGCCGCCCGCAACCGGCGCGGGATGTAGACGGCGGGCGCCCGCGCTCCACCCAGGTTTACGGCCTGCGTGAGCTGGAGCAAATCGAGCCGTTCCTCGCCGACCTCTACAGCGCGTGCAAACTGCAAGGCATCCCGGCGCGCACGGCGATCTCCGAGTACGCCCCGGGCCAGGTGGAAATCACCCTGGAACACCGCACCGACGCCCTGCAAGCGATGGACGAAGCCGTGCGCTACAAGCGCCTGGTCAAGGGCGTGGCGCACAAACACGGGATGACCGCCTGTTTCATGGCCAAGCCGTTCGACGACCTGGCCGGCACCGGCATGCACATGCACGTGAGCCTGGCGGACGCCGAGGGCCACAACCTGTTCGCCAGCGAAGCCGCCGATGGCACGCCGCTGCTGCGCCAGGCAGTGGGCGGCATGCTCAGCACCTTGCTCGACTCGCTGCTGCTGTTCTGCCCCAACGCCAATTCCTACCGGCGCTTCCAGACCAACAGCTACGCGCCGCTGGCCGCCACCTGGGGCGTGGACAACCGCACCGTCAGCCTGCGCGTGCCCGGCGGGCCGGCCAACTCCCGGCACATCGAACACCGCATCTGCGGCGCCGACGCCAACCCGTACCTGGCCGCTGCCGCGATCCTCGCCGGCATCCATCGCGGCATCCGCGAACAACGCGACCCCGGCGCGCCGGTGGAAGGCAATGGCTACGCCCAGGCCAAGGAGCTGTTGCCCACCGACTGGTTGACCACCTTGCGTGCGCTGGAAGGTTCCAGCTGGGCGCGGGATGCGTTCGGCAGCGAATTCCTCAACGTCTACCTGGCGGTCAAACGCGCCGAGTACCGCCAGTTCATGGGCGAGGTGGGTGAGCAGGATTGGCGCTGGTATCTGCATCAAGCCTGACCGGGTTTTACGGCAGTGAGGGCTTCGACCTTTTTTTCACGTTGCAGTGGTTAAGCTGCGGCACAAGGTCGTTCACTACCGTTTCATTCATATGGGCCCGTGATGTCGCCACAACCTCCATCCTCCATCGAGATCGAATACGCCGAGCGCTGTGACCGTGAGCACGCGCGGGTCTGCGGCGACACGCGTCCGCCCGGGCTGTTGCAGCGCCTGGCGGCGTGGCGTGATGAGCGGTTGGTACGCCACGCGCTGAAGGTGGCGGGCGAGCCGGGGTTGATCCTTGACCTGGCCTGCGGCTCGGGGCGCTTCTGGCCGGTGTTGGCCGAGCACATCAACCGCGTGATCCTGGCCTCGGACAATTCCCAGGCCATGCTCGACCACGCCCGCACCCACCACCCGGCGGCGCTGCTCAAACGCATCAAGACATTCCAGGGCTCGGCGTTTTCCATCGGTTTGTCGGCGAATGCGGTGGACTGCATTTTCTGCCTGGAGCTGTTTCGCCATGTGCCCAGCAGCGAAGGGCGCCTGGCGTTGCTGCGCGAGTTTCACCGGGTCAGCCGCGACACGGTGATCGTCTCGGTCAATTCGGCCGTGGCGGTGGATGACGAATTTCGCCAGGCCGGTTTCAGCGTGCTCAATCACCAGGAATTCCTGCCCGGCTCCAAGCTGTGGCGGGTCTACGTGCTGCGTAAGAGAGGATAACTGCCGCCTGTCGGACTATTCTTTCGTCTCTTGTCGGAGTTTTCATGATGGCGGGGGTATTGCGAGTGCTCGCGAGGCCCTTTCGCGATATATACTGCGCGCCATTCTTCAAGGGAGAGCCGTGTGGCCATCGATATTCACTGGATCTGCGACAACGATAGCCTCGGCCAGCATTGCGCCGAATGGCAGCAGTTGCCATTCGTCGCCCTCGACACCGAATTCATGCGGGTCGACACCTTTTATCCCATTGCCGGGCTGATCCAGATTGGTGATGGCGTGCGCGCTTACCTGATCGACCCCCTGACCATCGACAACTGGCAACCTTTGGCTGCGCTGCTGGAGAACCCGGCGGTCATCAAGGTGGTGCACGCCTGCAGCGAAGACCTGGAAGTGTTGCTGCGCCTGACCGGCAGCCTGCCGGTGCCGCTGTTCGATACCCAACTGGCTGCCGCGTACCTGAACCTCGGTTTCTCCATGGGCTATTCGCGCCTGGTGCAAGCCGTGCTGGATATCGAACTGCCCAAGGGCGAGACCCGTTCGGACTGGCTGCAGCGGCCCTTGTCCGAGACGCAGATCAGCTACGCCGCCGAAGACGCGGTGCACTTGGCCGAAGTCTACGTGCGCCTGCGCCCGCAGCTGTCCGACGACAAATACGCCTGGGTGCTGGAAGACGGTGCGGAGCTGGTGGCCAACCTGCGCCGCGAAACCGATCCGTACGAGGTGTACCGCGACGCCAAGCTGGCGTGGAAACTGTCCCGCGCCCAGCTCGCCGTACTGCGTGAACTGTGCGCCTGGCGCGAGCAGCAAGCCCGTGCCCGTGACCTGCCGCGCAACCGCATCATTCGTGAGCATTCGTTGTGGCCCCTGGCCAAGACCCAGCCGGATAACCTCGCCGCCCTGGGCAAGATCGAAGACATGCACCCGCGCACCGTGCGCCAGGATGGCCAGTTCCTGCTGGACCTTATCAAGCGTGCCGGCAGTGTGTCCGTCGACCAATGGCCGCCGGCTGTCGCCGAGCCGTTGCCGGTGGACGCCGCGGCGCTGATTAAGCAACTGCGTGCCCTCGGCCAGGCCGAAGCCGAACGCCTGGAGATGGCGCCGGAGCTGATGCTGCGCAAGAAAACCCTCGAAGCCCTGGTCAAAAGTGGCTACCCCGATGGGCCCTATAAATTGCCAGACTCGCTGCGTGGCTGGCGCCGCGAGTTGATGGGCCAGGCGCTGCTCGACAGCCTGGCCACTGCCGGAGAACAGCCTTGAAACGTATTTGCTCCATCTACCGCAGCTCCAAACGCGCCGGCATGTACCTCTACGTGCTCAAAAGCGATGTGCTGGAACGGGTGCCCGAAGGTCTGTTGACGATATTCGGCAAACCGGTCCACGCCTTCAACCTGGTGCTGACGCCCGAGCGCAAGCTGCAACAGGAAGACATCGTGCAAGTCCTGGAGAACCTCGACAAGCAGGGTTACCACCTGCAAATGCCGCCGCCCGAGGACGAGTACATCGAGCACTTGCCCGAAGAACTGCTGCGCCGCAACGACCCGATGTGATCGGTCAGTGCCCCCTTCGGGGCACCTTTTTCAATGCAATCGTATTAGTGGGCGGTGGCCGTAAGGATGCGGGCGGCCGTCTGCACTGTTTTTGAAAGGTTTTAAGCATGCGTGTTCTGATTGCTGAACAGGATCACCCGCTCTACGCCCAATTGCTCGGCGAAGCGGCACCGGACCTTGAGGTGTTGACCAGCGGCGACTCGGCCGAATTGTCCCGCCTGGCCGCCGATTGCCCGGTATGGCTGGGCCAGCCCGACCTGCTGGCCACCCTGTTGCGCCAGGGCCATCAACCGCAGTGGCTGCAGTCGACCTGGGCGGGCATCACACCGCTGCTGGCCGAGGGCTTGCCGCGCAACTATCGCCTGACCCGTGCGGTGGGCATCTATGGCCAGGTCATGGCTGAGTTTGTCCTCACCTACATGCTCGGCCACGAGCGCGAAGTCCTCGCGCGGCTGGTCAGCCAGGTCGAGCGCAAGTGGGATAGCCGCATGGGCCAGAGCCTGGCGGGGCGCAAGGTGCTGATCGTCGGCACGGGCGATATCGGCCAGAGCGTTGCCGAGTTCCTGGTACCGTTTGGCGTCAAGCTGTACGGCATCGCCAGCGCTGAGCGCGAGCAGGCACCGTTTATCGAAGTGGCCGGCCTGGATCAGTTGGGCCGCTTGGTGGGCGAGGTGGACTACGTCATCAACCTGCTGCCCAACACGCCGGCGACCCATGATTTGTACGACGCGGCGCTGTTCAAGCAGTTCAAGCCGACTGGGTTGTTCATCAACGTCGGCCGTGGCGTGTCGGTGGTCGATGCGGATCTGGTCGAGGCATTGAAAGAAGGGCACTTGGCCGGCGCGGTGATCGACGTGTGCCGCCAGGAACCGCTGCCGCAACGCCACCCCTTCTGGACCGCCTGGGGCCTGTTGTTGACCGGGCACAGCTCGGCACCGACTTCACCGCCGATGATGGTGGCGTTGTTCCTAGAGAACCTGCGGGCCTACCAGGCCAAGGTGGCACTGCGTGGCGAAGTCAGTTTCGAGCGCGGTTACTGAGCCGGCTTTCAGATTTGTTCCATTGACATAAAGCCTGACATTCAAGCTGGAACTTCGTCCTTGGGTTTTAACACCCATAGAGCCCCGGAGGCGCCGACAAGCGCCTCCCACTCGACGACGTTTTCAGCTATGGACAGGTACTTTCATGTCAGCCATCACGGCTACGCGTTTCACGCCTTCAATCGCGCCTTTATTGCCCGTTGCGTCATCGTCGACGCCTGATCGGCCCGGCGCCTCCGCCGCCAACACCCTCGACAACCCGACGGCCTTGCTCCGCGCATTCGGTGACACCTGCAATTGGCAGACCCTGGCCCGGCATCTGCAGGCCATTATCCAGGCCATGGGCACGCCCGACGGTGACCCCGCCTCGCGCTTGAAAAGCGCCGCGATGGTTGTCTGCGAAGATTCATCCTATTTCCGCCAGCACGCACTGACGGCCATGCACACGGTGAGCCTGGAGGACTTTATTCGCGGCAGCGGCCTGAGCGTACCCAGGACCCTGGCGGAGCTGGTCACACTCAATAGCCGGGTGCTCAAGTGGGCCCAGACGCCACCCTTGGGCAATTTCGGCGGTGCGCTGGCCTGGCCCGCACCCTTGACGCAACACGACCAGGCCGCCATCCAACGCTTGTTGCAAGGCACGACCACGGGGTTGCCGGGGCTGCCCTTGGCCGACCGTGACAAAGGCGTGCTGGGGTATTTGCTCAGTGGCAGCTCGGTGACCGCTGCCGACCTGGGCGTCGCCAGCCGCGCCATGGAAAAACTCCTCGGCTCGCCCAAGGCCCAGGCGCTGGGGCACGCCATCCAGGCTGAACTGGGAGGCGTGGCGACGGACACGAGTGTCAATGATTACCTGATGGCGGCGATCCAGTGGGGGTTGGACCCCGAGTCGAGCCAAGACACCCGCCCGAACAAAACCGCTGGTTTTGACTTAGGCCAAGCCAGTCACCGCGGGCAACGTGCGAACGAAGTGGTCGACGCCCTGAGCCGTCACCTGATCGCCAGCGGCCGCGCCAGCGTGCCCACCGCCAGGCTGGCGACGCGGTTGCTGCTGGCCAGAGTCGCGCCTGAGTTCCTGGTCCGGGAAATCCCTGCGAGCGTGACCTACGGCAGCCTGACCTGGGCTCAACTGGCGATTGCCACTGCCAGGATCGAAGCGGACACCCCTGGACGCTCGCTCTCCATGAGCTACAGCGAAGTGTTGGCGTGTGCTGCGCAACTGCACACCAGCAACACCCTGTTGCAAGGCATCCAGCAAACAGCACTGACGGACTGGGGCGTGGCGAACGGCTTGCTCAGCCACGATGCGCCGACGGACGCCGAGCGCGAGTCAGTGCGCATCGAATACAACCGCCAACTGCAGGCCCTGACCACGGCCAGCAGCCTGGCGCAGACGCCCATCCCCAGTCGTCGGCAGATGGCGCTGGCCGCGCTCAAGGCGGCGTTCCCGGACCTGGCCCCTGCGTTGTTTGACGCCAAGGCGCTGGTCGGCGTGTTTCGAACGCCCGGCAGGACCGGGCGGGTCGATGGGCCGCGCTCCATGCTGGACATTGTCATGCACGGCAAAAAACTGGGTGCCGATGCGCATTGGGAGTCGGCCGACAAACGCATTCCTGCCGCGGCGTTTTGCCAGCTGTATGACAGCGGCAAGCTGGACCTGGCCGACACCTTCAAGGCCCGCTATGAACAGGCGATCTCGGCCACTGAAAAGGGCCACCAGGGCCTGGCGCAGTACCTGTTGTCCACGCTAGCGCCGCAAGACCGCAAAAACCTCGAGTACGGGGCGTTGGAGTTCTTTCACACCAACGACTACACGATGGCCATGGACCTGTTTTCCAAACCCACCCTGAAAACCCGTGGGCATACCTTGCGGGTCAAAACCACGCTGGGGGGGGAGGTCAATGTCTATGAGATTGACACTGCCAAGGCGACGATCGAGAAACAGAACTTCTGGATCAGGCGCTACACGCCGCCGTACACGGACCAGAACCTGCATCAGACAGAAGCCAACGTCATCAGCAAGACGGTGTTGTTCAACCCCTTCAAGGATGAGCAGCCCGATCTGGCCAAGGCGCAACCGTCCACCGGCGCAGACAGGCCCAACGCAGGCTCGGCGCGCAGTGAGTACATCGCCAGGGTGTTCGCAAAGTCCCTGGACCTGGGCAATGACGACCTGTTGCGCCAGGCCAGGGGCAACACCTCCTATGACGACCAGCACGCCAGCAGCCAGGCGGTCGGGGAGTTCTTCCTGAACCTGATTCCCCTGAGGTCTGCCATCGTCAACTTCACCCACGGCAATATTGCCGAAGGCCTGTTCGACTTGAGCCTTGATGTGATCGGCTTGGTCACCCTGGGCGCCGGCAAGGCCGCACAGGCGGGCAAGGCGGTGTCAAAGGGCATCACCACGCTTGGCGGGGTGTCGAAAGTCGCACGATTTGTCGGTGCCAGCGCCATCGCTGCATTCAACCCACTGAGCGGTGTCGGTGATGTGGCCATGGGCGGCGCCAGGTTGATCGGCAACGGCGGTCGCCGTCTGATCGGCAAAGGCCTTGAAGGGGTCAACCGGCTCAGGGGCGCCAGTGGCAGTTACGACCTGTTGAAGGCCGCCAGCAAGCAGCACGGCGAAGTGGCCATCGGCACCTTTGAGGTGGCAGGCCAGGTTTATGAAGGCGCCGCCGTGCTGCGCAATGGCAAATGGCATGGCTTTGACGCCGACAAGCTGCGGGCTTTTGGTGGCGAACTCGATCACTTCAAGGCTCACGCGCGGGCGGTAGACGGCGCACTGGTCACGGCGGAGGTCGCGCCGGGTCGGGAACTGAGCAACGGGTTGTTTGCCGAATTCAAGCTACCCGAGTCAACCCTCGCCGGACGCTCGCGTAACAGCCGGGGAGTGTATGTGGCGGCTGATGGCCACGTTTCCCATATCCGGCATATCGACAGCAGTGGCCAATCGGCAGTCTATGAAGTGCGCGAGGTTAGCCGTACGCCTGAGGGGAGGGTCCAGGCGCGGGTTTACAGCGCCAATCGGCAAACCCCGTTGTTGCTTCAGCATGTGCAGGGCGACCAGTGGATGCGCCTGGGCGCCAGCGGCGGCAGCCCGACAGGGGTGGCGGCGGATCTCGGACGGGTGATTGGCGGCGGGTCAGAGGGCCGCCTTTACGAGAGCCTTGATGGCATCCATGTCTACAAGGAGACCCGTAGTGCGGGTCATACGAAAGTCCCCGGTTACTTCGAGAACCAAGCCGCCAGCCTCAACCAGTATTACGGCGAAGGGTTTGCCGCCGCGATGCTCGAAAACGGCCATGGCTACCTGAAAATGAAAAAACTGCCTGGGGTCAGCCTGGAGCAAATTCCCCCGCGCAGCTTGCCGCCGCAGGCCCGGCGCGCACTGGAAGACATGTTGGACACCCTGCAGCACAAGGAGCTGTTCCACGACGATATGCAGCTGTCGAATTTCCTCTACTCGGCCAAGGAAAACAAAGTCTACCCGGTGGATTTGTCCGCTCCGCCTCGCAACGTCCTGCACGTAGATGAGGCGACCTACGCGATACACCGGAATGACTTCCTGCGCGATGCCGAAAAACTGCGGGCGCAGTTCCGTGAGTTGATCGCGTGAACGGGCGCGGCAGGTTTGCATGGTTTTCTATCCTTGGAGCGACACTTACATGACCGTCATCAGTTTCCCAGGCACTTTTCGTCACCTACCTTCACTGGTTCCCCCACTCCAGTCTGCGCTGCCGAGCACCGATCAGGCGCAACGACCTATCGCGCCTACCGGTGCGGCCAGCCTCGATAACCCGGCCGCACTGAAAACAGCGTTTGGCGACAGCTGCAATTGGAAAGCGCTGGCGCAGAAGCTTCAGGCCGTCATGGCCGCTTTGAGCCCGCGGTTTTCCCCGAACGCTTCCTCCACAGCGGGGCAATACACCACCTCTTTTGCCGTCGAACTGGCGCTGATGTTGAACGGCATGGCCATGCCTGTGTGCGAGGATTCGACCTACTACCGCCAGCATGCGCTGACGCCGCAAAGCCTGGTCAGTCTTCAATCCTATCTCCAGGGCAGTGGCTTGAGCGTGCCCGGTTCCTGGGCTGAACTGGTCGATCTGAACCAGCGTGTGGCCCGGCGTGCGCAGGCCCACACACTGGGTAATTTCAGTGGAGCATTGGCGTGGCCCGTGCCGCTTGGCACCGACGATCAGCGCTCGATCATTGCGCTGATGCAAAGCGCCAACCCTGCGTTGCCTGGGCTGCCCCTGGCGGATGAGCGCAAAGGGGTGCTGGGGTATCTGCTCAGTGGCAGTGCCGTGTCCGATGCCGACTTGCTGGCCCCGACCCGCGCCATCGAAAAACTGCTCGGCTCGCCCAAGGCTCAAGCGTTGGGGTTGGCCATCCAGACGGAACTGGGCGGGATTGCCACGGACAGCAGCCTCAATGAGTACCTGCTGGCCGCGATCCAACTGGGCCTGGACCCCGAGCATGGTCAGGCGCCCGTGCGCAATAGCGTCGCCGGGTTCGATCTGGCGCAACCCCAGCACCGGGGCCAACGGCCTTCGACGGTGATCGAGGGGCTGCGCCGGCACCTGCTGGAGGAAGGCCGCGTGAGCGAGCAAACCGCGCTCTTGGGCGCGCGCCTGGTATTGGCCAAGTCGGCACCGCAGTTTCTGGTCAAAGACATTCCGCCGAGCGTGACGTATGGCAGCCTCACCTGGACCCAGTTGGCGATTGCCACTGCGCGGATAGAGGCCGACTCGCCGGGGCGCTCGCTCAACCTGACTTATAGCGAAGTGCTGGCGTTTGCCGAGCAGGTCGAGACCCCGGAACCGGTGCTCCAGGACATCCGCCAAAATGCCTTGGCAGACTGGGGCGTGGCCAACGGTTTGCTCGGCCACGACACGCCAACGGACGCCGAGCGCGAGTCGGTACGGACCGAGTTCAACCGTCAGATGCAGGCGCTGACCACGGCCAGTGATCTGGCGAAAACGCCGATCCCCAGCCGCCGGGAGATGGCGCTGGGCGCGCTCAAGGCGGCGTTCCCAGGCCTTGACCCTGCGCTGTTCGAAGTGGAGGGGATGGTCGGCGTGTTTCGAATCCCCGGAAGAACCGGCAAGGTCGATGGCCCACGTTCGATGCTGGACATTGTCATGCACGGCAAAAAGTTGGGTGAGCATGAGCATTGGGAATCTGCGGACAAACGCCTTCCCGCCGCCGCGTTTTACGCGTTGTGTGAAAGTGGCAAGTTGGAGGTCGCTGAGCCCTTTGAACGCGAGTATGACCAAGCGATCACGGCGGCCAAAAAAGGTCACCAGGGCCTGACCCAAGCCCTGTTGGCGACGTTACCACCGCAAGACCGCAAGAACCTTGAGTACGGTGAGTTGGAGTTCTTTCATACCAACGAGTACCAAATGGGGTTTGGCATGGTCATTGCCCCGTCGCAAACCCTGAAAAAAAGGGGGCACACCCTGCGGGTCAAAACCACGTTGGGCGGCGAGGTGAACATTTATGAGATCGACACCAAGGCGGGCACGGTCGAAAAACAGAACTTCTGGATAAGACGTTACACGCCGCCGTACACGGATAAGAACCTGCACCAGGTCGATGGCGATGTGATCAGCAAAACGGTGCTGTTCAAGCCTTTCAAGGATGAGCAGCCGGACCTGGCCAAGGCACAGCCCAGTGCGGGTGACACACTGCCGACCTTCGGCTCGGCACGCAGTGAGTACATCGGCAGGGTGTTTGCCGAGTCCCTGGATTTGCGCAACCAAGACCTGTCGGACCAGGCCCGTGGCGTTACGTCCTATGACAAGGAGGCCGCCAGCCTTGAGGCAGTCGGTGAGTTTTTCCTGAACCTGATTCCCTTTCGATCAGCCATCGTCAACTTTTCCAATGGGGATATTGGCGCCGGGCTGTTCGACCTGAGCCTGGATTTCATTGGTCTGGTGACGTTGGGCGCGGGCAAGGCGGCGCAGGCGGGCAAGGCCTTCTCAAAGGGTGTTTCCAGCGTGCGCGGGGCGGCCAAGGCCGCGCGATTTGTCGGCGCGACGGTGATCGAGGCATTCAACCCCTTGAGCGGTGCGGGTGACCTGGCCCGGGGCGTTGGCGGGATTATCAAAAAAGGCGCCAGCCGCTTGGTTTCCAAAAGTCTTGATGGGGTCAACCGGCTCAGGGGGGCAAGCGCTAGCTACGACTTGCTCAAAGCCGCGAGCCAGCAACATGGCACCGCTGCAATAGGCACCTTCAAGGTGGCAGGAGAAACCGTTGACGGTGCGGCGGTGTTGCACAAGGGCCAGTGGTATGCGCTGGATGTGGAAAAACTGTGCCCCTATGGACGCCCACTTGAAGCATTCGCGCCTGGCACTCGCGCGATGAATGGCATGATCCTCGCGCCATCGTTGGATAATGGGTTGTACACCACTTTCAAGGTCCCGGAATCGACGATCAACGGGCTTTCGCGTAACAGTCAAGGTATCTATGTCGCGGCGGATGGGCACCGCTCGCATATCCGCCACATCGACAGTAACGGCCTGAGTGCCGTGTACGAAGTGCGCCAGGTTACCCGTACGGCGGAGGGGGCCGTGCAGGCGCGGATCTATCACAACAACCGGCAAACGCCCCTGCTGGTCGAGCATGTCCAGGGCGACCAATGGCAACGGCTCGGTGCGCAGGGCGGTGGACTGACGTCGGTTAAATCGGACCTGGGGCCGGTGATTGGCGGGGGCGGTGAAAGCACTGTCTACGCCAGCCTGGATGGCAAGAGTGTTTATAAAGACCTGGGACCAACCCTAAAGACTACTGCCGAGGGCTACACCGACATGGAGGTGGTCAACCTGAACAAATACTACGGGGAAGGCTTTGCCACGACGGTGGTCGATGAGGGGCACATGTACATAAAGATGGGCAGGATCGACGGCGTAGCCCTTAGCCAGATCAAGAAGGGGTCTTTGCCAGCATCCGCGCGGTCGTTACTGGCTGATACGTTTGCTGAAATGGAGGCCAAGGATATTTTTCACGGCGATACACAGCTGAAAAACTTCATGTACTCCGCGAAAGATAACAAGATTTACCCCGTGGATATGGATGGTGTGCCTGGCAAGGTCATGCCGCCGTTTATCAAGGCCATGTATGAAATGAACAAAGCAGACGCGCTCGAGGCGTTCGAAAAACTGCTTGCGAAAGCGGATTAACGGCTCCTGCATTACGCGTCTCTCGACTGAGATCGGTCAACGTTGAAGCTGCACCTTGGGGGTGCAGCTTCATGCGTCATCAAAGGCTGAAATCACCTTCCGACACCAGCTCGCTCAACGGCCGACGCGGGCTCGGCACTTCACGGCCTTGCAGGTATTCCGGCAGGGTCGACTTGTCCCCCAGCTTGCCCACCGCCACGGCGGCATGCAGGGCATAACCTTCAGGGATTTTCAGCTCTTTGCGGGTCAGTTCCTGATCGAAGCCGGCCATGCCGTGGGTGTGCCAGCCGCTGAGGCTGGCTTGCAACGCCAGGTGGCCCCAGGCCGAACCGGTGTCAAAGGTGTGCCACAGCGCCGGGGTTTCTTCGCTGGCGCCGGGGGCGGTGAAGTCGGTCTTCGACGCGATGATGACCAGCGCCGAGGCGTGTTGCGCCCAGCCACGGTTGAATTCATTCAGCAGGCCGAGGAAGCGCTCCCAGTCCGGCGTGTCGCGGCGCGCGTAGAGAAAACGCCATGGCTGCGAGTTGTAGGCCGACGGCGCCCACCGCGCGGCTTCGAAGAAACTCAACAGGGTTTCTTGCGGGATGCTTTCGCCGGTAAAGGCGCGGGGCGACCAGCGGTCGGTGAACTGGGTGTGGATCGGGTAGTCGGCAACACGTGTCATGGGCGCTTCCTGAGGGTCAATTCGGCGTTCAAAGCTACTGCGCGGCCACTAGACTGACAAGTGTTGTTACACCGCCAGTCGTAAGCACTTGGTTCCACGGGCCCTGGGCACTAGACTGGCGGCCTTTTCACCGACCGATACTGATGTAGAGCCATGGCCGCGATAGTCGAACCTTTCTGGAAACGCAAAACCCTTGAACACCTCGATCAGGAGGAGTGGGAGTCGTTGTGCGACGGCTGTGGCCTGTGCTGCCTGCAAAAGCTTGAGGACGAAGACGACAACAGCGTCTATTACACGCGTATCGCCTGCAAACTGCTCGACCTGAAAACCTGCCAGTGCACCGACTACCCCAACCGCCGCGACTCGGTGCCCGACTGCATCCAGCTCACACCCGGCCAGGCCGACCAGTTCAAATGGCTGCCGCCGACCTGCGGCTACCGCCTGGTCAGCGAGCGCAAGGACCTGCCGCTGTGGCACCACCTGGTCTGCGGCGACCGCGATGCCGTGCACCACGAACGTATTTCCCAGTCCGGGCGCATGCTCGCCGAAGGCAGCGTGCCCGAAGACGACTGGGAGGATTACCTGATCTTCCGCGCAGGCTGATAAAGGAGTCGCTATGACCATGGCAGTCAAGCTGGCCGCCACCCTGGTGTTGCTGGCGCTGAGCGGGCCGGGCTGGTGCGCGAAGAAGGTCGATCTGGATTATCACGTCAAGTTGCTGCCCCAGAGCGATCAGGCCGAAGTGCGGGTGAGCCTGTCCCAGGGTTCGGCGGTGCGCAGCCTGGACTTTGACCTCGGCCATGACGGCGACTACAGCGACTTCAAGGCCGACGGCCAATGGAAAGTCACCGCCAGCCGTGGCCTGTGGCAACCCAGCGCCGACAAGGCCAGCCTGACCTACCGCGTACGCCTCAGCCATGCGCGCAAGGCGGGCCTCTATGAAGCGCGCATGACGCCGAGCTGGGCGCTGTTTCGCGGCGAAGACCTGGTGCCCACCGCACGGCTCGACCAGCAGGACGGTGTCGAGTTGGTCTCGCGGCTGGTATTCGAATTGCCCGCCGGCTGGAAAAGCATCGAGACGGCCTGGCCGCGCATTGGCAAGAACAAGTTCCGCATCGATAACGTCTCGCGGCTGTTCGACCGGCCCACCGGCTGGATGCTCGCCGGCACCCTCGGCAGCCGCCGCGTGCGCCTGGGCGAAACCGAAGTCACCGTGGCCTCGCCCAAGGGCCAGGCCATGCGCCGCATGGATGTGCTGACGTTGCTGACCTTCGTCTGGCCGCAGGTGGAGGCCGCGTTCCCACGGCATCCGGCCAAGTTGCTGATCGTCGGCGCCAGCGACCCGATGCGCCGTGGCGCGTTTTCGGCGCGCGACTCGATCTACCTCAACAGCCGCACGCCGCTGATGAGCGAAAACGGCAGCAGCCCGTTGATCCGTGAAGTGGTGCAGGCGATTGGGCGTTTCAACGACCACGACACCAGCGACTGGATCAGCGAAGGCCTGGCCGAGTATTACGCCATCGAGCTGGTGCGACGTGCGGGAGGAATTACCGATGAGCGCTATCAGGCGATCCAGGCGCGGTTGGCGAAGGAAGGCAAGGACGTGAGCACCTTGCGCGGCGAACACGTCAGCGGCGCCACGGTGTCGCGGGCGGTGGTGGTGTTGCAGGAGCTGGATCGCGAGATTCGCGTAAAGACCCACAACAAACGCTCGCTGGATGACTTGGCGCAGGCGGTGATGCGGGCCAATAGCATCACCACTGCGGAGTTTGTGCAGTTGGCGGAAAGCGTGATCGGCGAAGCGTCGGTGGTGCTGGATAGCAAGTTACTGCGTTGATCTCAGGGCCTGCACAAGTCCAATGTGGGAGCGGGCTTGCTCGCGAAAGCGGTGGATCAGTCAACTCATGTGCTGACTGACAGACTGCATTCGCGGGCAAGCCCGCTCCCACATTGGGATCTCCAACATCTGATGGGTCGTGTTCAGACGGTGGTTTTTTCCGCCGCCACTTCAGCCGGAGTCTTCAGGTTTTTCAACTCCGCCCCCACACGCTCGATCTTCGTGCGAACCGTGTTCATCTCCTGGCGCCCCTGCTCCAGCTTGTCCTTGAGCGAGCTGTGCCCCGTAAGCCCACGGGCCAGCACCACACCGCCAATCGCCACCTGGATCAAGCCGAAAATCCCGCCACGGCGCAGGCCTTTGCCCACCATCATCACGCCACCGGCCACGGAGCCGATGCGTTCCAAGCCGTGTACGTTTTTGCTGTCGTTCATGATCTGTCTCCAACAAGGCGAGTGATACGTAGCTGACCGCCCGCAGGCGCCGGATGTTCCCGCAAACTCAGTACTTGGGGCCCGAACGGGTGTTGTTGCCCTTGGCCAGGCGGTCGTAGAGCACCACGTTGACGGTGGCGGCAAGGTTCATGCAACCGGTGGTCGGGATGTAGACCACGTCTTCACACCAGTCGCGGATCTCTTTGTCGAGGGAGCCGTCTTCGGGGCCGAAGATGTACAGCGCGCGGTCGGGGTGGGTGTATTCGGGCAGCGGGCGGGCGCCGTCCACCAGTTCCACGGCGACCGGGATGCAGCCCAGGGGCAGGATCTTCTTCAGGTCATCGATGCCGATCAGCGGAATGTCGTGGTGGACCTTCTTGGTGTCGGTGATGAAATCCCGCGCACGCTCGTAACGCACGCCGGTGTAGAACACCGAGGCCACGCCGTAGCAGCCGGCGGCGCGCATCACCGAGCCGACGTTTTCGGGGGATTTGGGGTTGTACAGACCGATGCAGCTGTAGCGTTTATTGCCCACGGGGAAGGGTGCCTTGGAGAAAAAACGCGATTATACGGTGCTGAGGGTTGTGGTGCTTGGGCCATTGCTTTCGCGAGCAAGCCCGCTCCCACATTGGATTGGGTTCACAGATATCTATTTGTGA
>NZ_JANLGL010000097.1:13661-21241 GCF_024655625.1 Pseudomonas sp. 18.1.10 | reverse complement strand
CAGGCACCTCGGTGTGTCAGTTGCACCGCGGCGATGCTATCGCAGGCAAGCCAGCTCCCACAAAAGCCAGCCCACAGAAGCCCGCCCTAAACCCACCACCTTGCATTTCGTTTAACCTTTCAGGATAAAATTGGTCACAGATTCTTACAAACCACAAAGGGAGCTTGTCGTAATGATCGTAGGAATCGACCTGGGAACCACCAACAGCCTCGCCGCCGTCTGGCGCGGTGACGCCGCCGAGATGGTGCCCAATGCCCTGGGTGAGTTGCTGACCCCAAGCGTGGTAGGCCTGGATGACCAAGGCCGCATCCTGGTAGGCCAGGCCGCCAAGGAACGCCTGCACACCCACCCGCACCTGACCACTTCGCTGTTCAAGCGCTACATGGGCAGCGCCACCGAAGTGCGCCTGGGCGACCGCTCGTTCCGCCCCGAAGAACTCTCGGCGCTGGTGCTCAAAAGCCTCAAGGAAGACATCGAACGCACCTACGGCCACACCGTCACCGACGCCGTAATCAGCGTGCCCGCCTACTTCAGCGACGGCCAACGCAAAGCCACGCGCATCGCCGGTGAGCTGGCCGGGCTCAACGTCGACAAACTGATCAACGAACCCACCGCTGCCGCCCTCGCCTACGGCCTGCATCAGCGTGACAAGGAAACCTCGTTCCTGGTGTTCGACCTTGGCGGCGGCACCTTTGACGTGTCGATCATCGAGCTGTTCGACGGCGTGATGGAAGTGCGCGCCAGCGCCGGCGACAACTTCCTCGGCGGTGAAGATTTCGACACCCTGCTGCTGGAACACTTCGTCGATAGCCAGCGCCACGCCGCCGGGTTCCCACCCACCAGCAGCGTCTTGCACGCCCTGCGCCGCGAAGCCGAGCGCGTGCGCAAGGCCCTGGGCCAGGACGACAGCGCCGAATTCGCCCTGCGCGTCGACGGCCAGCAGTGGCTCAAAACCATCACCCAGCAGGAACTCGCCACGCTCTACACGCCGCTGCTGGAGCGCCTGCGCGCGCCCATCGAGCGGGCCCTGCGCGATGCGCGGATTCGCGTCGGCGACCTTGATGAAATCCTCCTGGTGGGCGGCACCACCCGCATGCCGCTGGTGCGCAAGCTGGCTGCGGGTTTGTTCGGCCGCTTCCCGTCCATCAGCCTCGACCCCGACCAGGTGGTCGCCCACGGCGCCGCGATCCAGGCCGCGCTAAAAGCGCGCTCGGCAGCGCTGGAAGAAGTGGTGCTGACCGACGTCTGCCCCTACACCCTGGGCATCGAAACCTCGCAGCAGTACGGCGGCCATATCGAAAGCGGTCACTACCTGCCGCTGATCGAACGCAACAGCAGCGTGCCGGTGAGCCGGGTCAAGAGCGTGGTCACCCTGCACGACAACCAGAGCCAGGTGCTGCTGAAGATCTACCAGGGCGAAAGCCGCCTGGTCAAAGACAACATCGAGCTGGGCCAACTGGACATTGCCGTGCCCAAGCGCAAGGCCGGTGAAGTCTCGCTGGACGTGCGTTTCACCTACGACAACAACGGCCTGCTGGAAGCCCAGGTGAAGATCCCGCTGACCGGCGAGCAGCACTCCCTGGTGATCGAGAACAATCCCGGCGTGTTGAGCCCGGACGAAATCCAACAACGCCTGCAAGCCCTGGCGCAGTTGAAGGTCCACCCGCGCGACCAACAGGTCAACACCGTGCTCACCGCCCGCCTCGAACGGCTCTACCAGGAAAACCTCGGTGAGCTGCGCGAACAGTTCGGCCACTGGGCCGCGCAGTTCCAGCAGGTGCTCGACACCCAGGACGAGCGGCGCATCCGCGAGGCCCGCAGCGAACTGACCCGTCAACTCGAACAGCTCGATAACGGGTTCTGGCGCTGAGGAAACACCCCATGGATTGCTGGACCGTACTGCAACTGCCGGAAGACACCGACGAGCGCACCATCAAGCGCACCTACGCGCGCCTGCTCAAAAGCTGCCGCCCGGACGATGACGCCGAAGGTTTCCAGCGCCTGCGCGAAGCCTACGAAGAAGCGCTGGCCTACGCACGCTGGCGCGCTGACTGGGAAGAAGACGACACCCGCGTGGAAGAGCCCGTAGCTGCACACGCCTACGGCAACCTCAACGACCTCGCCGAGCTGATGGACGTCAGCGCCCTGCACCCTGCCCCGCTCGAAACACCAGAGCCCGACCCGGCCCAGGCGCTGATCCGCGGCCTTAACCTGCACACTCTCGACGAGCGCTGGGCCCAGGCGCAGCAGCAAGGCTGCAGCGACGCGTTCCAGGCCGGCCTGTTGCGCCACTGCTTCGACAGCCCCGGCGAGCGCGGTGCGATTGTCGGTTGGGCCGTGCACCACCTGGAATGGCTGACACCCTGGCAACAGGTAGCCATGACCCCATGGCAGCAGGATGCACTGACCGGCGAGCTGCTCCAGGACTACCGCCGCACCTTGCAGGAACTGCTGGAGCAAAAGGCCGAACGCGAGTTCATCACCCAGCTCAGCCAGTACACCAGCCAAGCCTGGCTGCGGGTGTTCGACCTGCAACAACAGTGGCAACGCATCGTCCTGCGCCTGCTGCACGACACCACCTGGAGCGTGCCGCTGTTCGAGCGCGTATGCCAGGCGTTCGGCTGGGACGACCAGCAAGGCGTGTATCCGGAACCCGCCTGGATGTGGCGCGAACTGGTCGCGCGTTGCGAGCAGGAAAGTTTCTACGAGCATTTGCAGGCCAAGGCGCAGGACCCCACCTGGAAATCACCCGATGCCATGGCCGCACGCCTGCTGCTGACGCCCCTGTCCGACACCCAGCAAAGCGCGATGGCCGCGCGGTTCAGTGACAACGACTGGCACGCCTGCCAACAACTGGCCGAAACCCTCAACTGGCGTTATCCGCAACTGCTGGAGCGCCTGCCCCAGACCGACGTGTTTTTCTGGCGCAAATTCCTCCCGCGCCCGGTGTCCCATCGCAGCTGGATACGGCTGTGGGGCGCTTTAGCCTTGGCCACGGGGCTGGCCATCGTCCCCGAGACCAAAACACTGTCCACCGAAGCGATCCTGGTGGTGCTGCTGACCGTCATTCCGGCCTTCCTCGCGATCCGTGGCACACAACTGTGGGCCGCCGTGACCTCACGCGTGATCCTCCCCGACCTGTGGCTGACCCAGCGCCTGCTGCCCGAACGCTTCAACCCGCATCAGCAGTGGCTGGTGCTGCGCCACGGTGTCCCACAACTGTGCCTGCTGGTGTTCTTCGGCATGTTGCTGGGGGTGATGGGCATGCTGGCGTATGCCGGGATGATCCTGATCCACGTGCTGCACCCCAAGCGCATCGGTCAGGTCAGCGAGCACGTCGAGCACTATTACCCGTGGTTCAGTGGGTTGCATTGGGCCCACTGGAGCCCGCTGCAAGTGGCGTTCCTGGCGGTGATGGTGCCCGCCACGCTGCTGTGCCAGCGCTACTTGCCCGAGATCCCTTGGACCAGCCTGAAGCACTTTCTCTAGGCACAAACACGCCGGGCCCCAGCGCCCGGCAACTTGCGTGCGATCATCGCCCACAACCCGCCCTCCCCCGATTGAACCGCTTGCACCCCGCCCCGCACCATGGCCCGCACCTGCACAACCTCCAATAACAATAGGTTCAACGCCATGAGCACGTTCCGCCCTCGCCAGCTGTTGCTGGCTGCCGCAGTCACCAGCCTTGCCTTGCCCGTCGTCGCCGAAGAACACGGCTTCCTTGAAGACGCCAGCGCCAACCTCAACCTGCGCAACTTCTTCTTCAATCGCAATTACACCAACCCGACCAAGGCCCAGGGCGGCGCGCAGGAGTGGACGCAGAGTTTCATCCTCGACGCCAAGTCCGGCTTCACCCAGGGCACGGTGGGTTTCGGCGTGGATGTGCTGGGCATGTACTCATTGAAGCTCGATGGCGGACGCGGCACCGGCGGCACCCAGTTGTTGCCTCTGGACCACGACGGCCGCCCGGCGGATGAATTCGGGCGCCTGGGCGTGGCGTTCAAGGCGAAGATCTCGAAGACCGAATTGAAGGTCGGCGAATGGATGCCGGTGCTGCCGATCCTGCGCGCAGACGACGGCCGCTCCCTGCCGCAAACCCTGCGCGGCGGGCAGATCACCTCCAAAGAGATCGACGGCCTGACCCTCTACGGCGGCCAGTTCCGCGCCAACAGCCCGCGTGACGACAGCAGCATGAACGACATGTCGATGGTCGGTAAAACCGCCTTCACCTCCGACCGCTTCAACTTCCAGGGCGGTGAATACGCGTTCAACGACAAGCGCACCCAGGTCGGCCTGTGGAACGCCCAGCTCAAGGACATCTACCGCCAGCAGTTCGTCAACCTGATCCACAGCCAGCCCCTGGGCGCCTGGACCCTGGGCGCCAACCTCGGCTTCTTCTACGGCAAGGACGACGGCAGCGCCCGCGCCGGCAGCCTCGACAACAAGACCTGGTCCGGCCTGTTCTCGGCCAAGTACGGCGGCAACACCTTCTACATCGGCCTGCAAAAACTCACCGGCAACAACGCCTGGATGCGCGTCAACGGCACCAGCGGCGGCACCCTGGCCAACGACAGCTACAACTCCAGCTACGACAACGCCGAGGAAAAATCCTGGCAACTGCGCCACGACTACAACTTCGCCGCCCTCGGCGTGCCGGGCCTGACCCTGATGAACCGCTACATCAGCGGCAGCAACGTGCACACAGGCTTAATCACCAACGGCAAGGAGTGGGGCCGCGAAAGCGAAGTGGGCTACACCGTGCAAAGCGGCGTGGCGAAAAACCTCACGGTGCGCCTGCGCAATTCCAGCATGCGCCGCGACTACAGCAACAACGAGTTTGATGAGAACCGGTTGATCGTCAGCTACCCGATCAGTTTGCTGTAAGACCTCATTACAACCTCGCAGGAACGTTTTGGCAGAGGCGGACACTTCCAGAAGGCAGGCATACCGCCTGACTCTTCGAAAGGAATTACAAATGGAAGTGTCCAAAAGCCTCGAAAACACGCACCGCCCGCCCCTGAAAGACAAGCACCCCGCCCCTGTAGTGTCAGTCGAGAACAGCCGCTACGTACCCGCCGTCGCCCCTCAACTGCCGTTCACACCGGATAATCAGATCCAGGCCTACGTACAACCGGTCCTGGATGACGGCACCTTGAAAGCCAGCTGCCAATCGATCTGGGAACAAGACGTGACTTACAGCCTGCAGAACAGCCTGATCCTCGACACGGGTGACGAGGCCGACCTGCTCCATGTCAGCCAGACACGCGCAGGACAGTTGGATGTTAGGGTCAACGGCCGGTTATATCGTTTTGACAGCGAGGATACAGACGGCAAGCCCCTCACCTTTCACTTCAAACTCCATGGCGGTGCAGACAACATCAGCATCGACGCCAGCGTGACGCAACCCGTCATCGTGGACGCCGGCGACGGCAATGACCGCGTGCAGGCTGGCGGCGGCTACACCCGCCTGTTCGGTGGAAATGGCGATGATGTGCTGCGTTTAGGCAGTGGCCTGGGTTATGCCGAGGGCAACGACGGTGACGACACGATCATCGGCGGCACGGGCGACAACGTCATGTACGGCAACAACGGCAATGACCGCCTGTACGCCGGTGCGGGGCCATACAGCAAAACCAGCTACCTGGATGGCGGCAGCGGCAATGATCGACTGTACGCGGGCAACGGCCATACGGTGTTGCATGGAGGAGCCGGGGATGATCGCTTGATCGGCCACGACCGCAGTACGTTCTACACCGGCAGCGGTCATGACAGGGTGATTGCCAATCGGCCTGGCGACCTGATCTACGCGCAAGCAGGCGATACGATTGAGCGCCTCAATGGCTCGCTGTTGACCACCGTCACGGCCGGTCCATCGCCACTAGAAGGTTTTGTCATAAAAGGCTCTGCCGATTTTGTCCAACGGGTCGAAGATGACCTGGCTTTGCTGCGCAGCTCTCCACAGGGCAAACAGATGTTGGCCGAGATGAATGCAATCGCGCGGCGTAACGGCGCCCCCGTCACGCTCGTGGAGGACGTGCTCGACACGGGAAGCGGGTACGTCTATGGCAGCCAGGAACTCAAAGCCTTGTTGCAATATGAACGGCCCCCTGTAGTCGGCGACGACCCCAAGTGGGGCTTTATGGTCTATGGCGTGCCGGGATCTCGGGCTGATCGAGCTGAAATTTCCTACAATCGCTCCGCCCTCGAGGTACTGGGCGGCGTGACGTACTCACCGATCACGGTGCTCTACCACGAAATGGTGCATGCCTATAACGCGGGTAATGGCACCGCGTTGACGGGCGCGACCGTTGAAACCGTTGAGGGCGAGCAACACGCTGTCCCCAACAGCGAACGTCAGGCCGTAGGGCTGCCCACCACGCCCGCGACCACCGCCAACCCCAAACCCTTCACTGAAAACGCCTTGAATGAAGAAATGGGCAAGCCGCTGCGCACCCAATACGTCGGCTGACCCTTAGCAACGTTCGTTTGTCAGCCTGTAACCTTACACAGCCGATCTTGCTGTATGGTGCGCGCCTGCCGCTGCTGATCCACCCAGTAGCGGCCTTTACCCGAGCCCGCGCCCACCATGAAATCCTTCGCCATCGCATCCGCCCTGCTGGCCCTGGCCTTGAGCCTCAGCGGCTGCATTGGTTCGCCCATCGCCCTGACGCCGGAGACCGAGCAACGCCTGCAAGCCCAGGCGCCGATCCGTTTCCTGCTGACTTTCGATGACGGCCCCAGTGCGTCCGGCTACAACAACCCGAGCCGCTCGGTGGTCGCCGACCTGGCGACCAACCCCGTGTTGCCGGGCATCAAAGCGGTGTTCTTCCTACAGACCGAATCCTCACGCTCCGGTGGCAGCTCACGTGGGCGCAAGACCATGGAACGGGAGTACGCCGGCGGGCACATCCTGGCCTTCCACACGGCAACGATGTTTCATACCAACCATCGCTGGCTGAATGACGCCGAGCTGGAAAGCACCCTCAGCCAAGGCGCGGCCGACATCGCCTCGATCACCGGCCGCCCGCCCGTGCTGGTGCGCCCGCCGTTCTGGAACTACGACCGGCGCACCTTTGCCGCTTACCAGCGTCATGGCATGCACGTACTGCTGACCGACTTGAGCGCCAATGACGGCAAGATCTGGGGCTTCAACGGCAGCCCGCGCCGCCGGGCCAACCTGTACCGGCAACTGTCGGTGGTGCGCGAGCGCATTGCGTTGGAGGAATTGCCGACGGTGGACGGGGTGATTCCGGTGGTGGTGACGTTCCACGACATCAACCGCTACACGGCGCGGCACATTCAGGAGTACTTGCAGATCCTGCTGGACAGCGCACGGATCAACGGCATGAAGACGGCGGCCGAGCCGTTCTACACCGACACGGCCCAACTCGAACGCGCCGCGCTGGCCCGCACAGTGAAGGATGTGAGTGAACCGGTGCACCTGCCGGGCGTGTGGAATTGGGTGTGGGATGCTGACTCCCACTGACACCCTGCAATCAATGTGGGAGCTGGCTTGCCTGCGATAGCAGTGGGTCAGCTAAACAGTTGCTGGCTGATACACCGCTTTCGCAGGCAAGCCA
>NZ_JANLGL010000097.1:0-13563 GCF_024655625.1 Pseudomonas sp. 18.1.10 | reverse complement strand
CGCCGCTGCTGCCCCGCACTGGTTGTAGGACGCCAATCCCCACTGACACCCTGCAATTAATGTGGGAGCTGGCTTGCCTGCGATGGCAGTGGGTCAGCTAAACAGTTGCTGGCTGATACACCGCTTTCGCAGGCAAGCCAGCTCCCACAGTTGATTGCATTTCAGGTTCAGGAGGGTTGGCGCGATTCAACCCCCAACTCATCCCACACCGACTCCGCCAAGTGAAAAGTGGCATTCGCCGCCGGTATCCCGCAGTAGATCGCGCTCTGCATCAGCACTTCCTTGATCTCGGCACGGGTCACGCCATTGCTGGCGGCGGCGCGCAGGTGCAGCTTCAACTCTTCATTGCGGTTCATGCCGATCAGCATCGCGATGGTTATCAGGCTGCGGGTGTGCCGAGGCAGGCCCGGGCGGGTCCAGATGTCACCCCAGGCGTGGCGGGTAATCATCTCCTGGAACTCGCTGTTGAACTCGGTCAGGGCGTTGAGGCTGCGATCGACGTGGGCGTCGCCCAGCACCTCGCGGCGCACTTGCAGGCCGTCGGCGTAACGTTGTTTCTCGTCCACAAAAAACTCCTCAGTGGGCCAGCAAAAATTCGATAACCCGGTCGCTGAACGCAGCGCCGGCCTGGACATTGGACAGGTGCGCCGCATAGAACTCGGCGTATTCGGCGCCCTGCACATGGTTCTGGATAAAGTGGCTGCCCTCCGGTGGCGTAACCGCGTCGTCGGTGCCGGCGATCACCAGGGTCGGGGCCTTTATCAACGCCAGTTGCTCGCGAAAATCCGCATCGCGCACGGCGGCGCAGTTGGCGGCATAACCTGCGGGAGATGTGGCGGCCAGCATGTCGGTGATCTGCTTGGCCTGATGCGGGTTGGCCGCCGCAAAATCGGCGGTGAACCAGCGCGCAATCGACGCATCGCGCAAGGCAACCATCGCCGCCGCGCCGTCACGCAGGACCATCTCGATGCGCGGGTTCCAGATCTCCGGCGTGCCAATCTTGGCAGCGGTGTTGCACACCACCAGGCGGTGCAGGCGTTCGCCCGCGTTGATGCCCAGCCACTGGCCGATCAAGCCGCCCATGGACAAGCCACAGAAATGCGCGCGCGGGATATCCAGCGCGTCCAGCAGCGCGATCACGTCGCGGCCCAATTGCTCGATGCTGTAGGGCCCTGGGGTGACCAGGGATTTGCCATGGCCACGGGTATCAAAGCGCAACACGCGAAAGTGCTCGGTGAACGCCGGGATCTGGATGTCCCACATGTGCAGGTCGGTGCCCAGGGAGTTGGACAGCACCAACACCGGCGCATCCACGGGGCCATCGAGTTGGTAATGCAGTTCGCCGTCGGCGAGTTGTACAAAGGCCACGGTGGTCTCCTCAAGCAAAATGTTCGGTTACGGCGCGGCTGACCCAGGTACGGGCCAGCCCCAGGTAATGGGCGGGGTCGAGCAGGCGGTCGAGTTCGGCCGCGGACAGTTCGGCGGTGACCTGGGGTTCGTCCGCCAGCACCGCACGCAAGTGCCGCCCTTCGGCGACGGCGCGTTTGCAGCAGTGTTCCAGCAGATGGTGTGCGGTCTCACGGCCCAGGCGCTGGGCGAGCACGATGCTCACGGCTTCGGCCAATACCAGGCCCTGGGTCAGGTCGAGGTTGTGGGCCATGCGCTGCGCGTCCACTTCCAGGCCTTCGCTCACCAGCAGCGCCTGTTGCAACGCGCCGGACACCAGCCGGCAGATCTCCGGCAGGGTTTCCCATTCGGCATGCCACAGGCCCAGGCTGCGCTCGTGCTCTTGCGGCATGGCACTGAACATAGTCGCCACCAGGCCGGGCACGCGGGTGGCGGCGCTAATCAGCACGGCAGCGCCCACCGGGTTGCGTTTGTGCGGCATGGTGGACGAGCCGCCCTTGCCCGGCGCGCAGGGTTCGAATACCTCGGCCGCTTCGGTCTGCATCAACAGGCTGATGTCGCGCCCCAGTTTGCCCAGGCTGCCGGCGATCAGGCCGAGTACGCTGGCGAACTCCACCAGGCGATCGCGCTGGGTGTGCCAGGGTTGTTCGGGCAGGCTCAGTTGCAACTCATCGGCCAGGGCTTGCGCCACCGGCAGAGCCTGTTCGCCGAGGGCGGCCAGCGTGCCGGAGGCGCCGCCGAATTGCAGCACCAGCAAGCGCGGTTTCAGCTCGTTGAGCCGCTGACGGCTGCGGGTCACCGCCCCCAGCCAACCGGCGATTTTCATCCCCAGCGTGACCGGCGTCGCATGCTGCAACCAGGTGCGCCCGGCCAACGGCACGTCGGCATAGCGCTGGGCCTGGGCGGCGAGGATATCGCCCAGGCGCGCCAGGTCCGTTTCGATCAGCACCAGCGCCTGGCGCAGTTGCAGCACCAGCCCGGTGTCCATCACATCCTGGCTGGTGGCGCCCAGGTGCACATAGCGTTCGGCACCAGCGTCTTCACTGGCGATCAACTTGCCTAGGGCCTTCACCAACGGGATCGCCGAGTTACCCGCCGTGGCAATCGCCACGCCGAGGGCATCGACGTCGTACAGCGAGGCCAGGCACGCCTGGGCAATCGGCGCGACGGCTGTTTGCGGGATCAACCCGACCTTCGCTTCGGCCCGGGCCAGCGCCGCTTCAAAATCCAGCATGCCCTGCAAGCGTCCCCTGTCGCAGAACACCTCGGCCATGCTGCCCGCCGTGAAGTAAGCGTCGAACAGTTGATTGCGCGTGCGCAGTGTCATAACCCGTCCCTTACAGATCGTGGTGCAAATACGCCGCCTGTTTTGGCAAGCGCAAGCTGAACAGGAAAGCGATCGCCATCATCGCCGTGACGTACCAATAAAAACTGTTTTCCATGCCGATGGACTTGAGGCTCAGCGCGACGAATTCCGCCGAGCCGCCAAAGATCGCATTGGCCACCGCATACGCCAGGCCAACCCCCAGGGCACGCACCTGGGGCGGGAACATCTCCGCTTTCACCAGGCCGCTGATGGAGGTGTAGAAGCTGACAATCGCCAGGGCCAGGGTTATCAACACAAAGGCCAGGAACGGGCTGCTGACGGTTTTCAAGGTGAGCAGGATCGGCACGGTGAACAAGGTGCCAAGGCCGGCAAACCAGAGCATCGAGTTACGGCGGCCGATCTTGTCCGCGAGCATGCCGAACACCGGCTGCATGCACATATACAGGAACAGCGCGCCGGTCATGATGTAGCTCGACGTCTTGGCGTGCATGCCGACCGTGTTCACCAGGTACTTCTGCATGTAAGTGGTGAAGGTGTAGAAAATCAGCGAGCCGCCCGCGGTGTAGCCCAGCACCGTGATAAACGCCGCCTTGTGGTCGCGAAACAGCGCGGCAATGCTGCCGGCGTCCTTGTCTTCGCGCATTTCCTTGCTGGTGGTTTCTTTCAAGGTGCGGCGCAGCAACAGGGAGATCACCGCCGCGATGGCACCGATCACAAACGGAATCCGCCAGCCCCAGGCACGCAACTCTTCTTCCGTGAGGATCTGTTGCAGGATCACCACCACCAGCACCGCCAGCAACTGGCCGCCGATCAGGGTCACGTACTGGAACGAGGCAAAGAAGCCACGCTGGCCCTTGAGGGCCACTTCACTCATGTAGGTCGCGGTGGTGCCATATTCGCCGCCCACGGACAGGCCCTGGAACAGGCGCGCGAGCAGCAGCAGGATCGGTGCCCAGACGCCGATGTCGTTATAGGTCGGCAAAAAGGCGATGACCAGGGAGCCGGCGCACATCATCAGCACCGAGATCATCATTGAGTTTTTACGGCCGTGCTTGTCGGCCACGCGCCCGAACAGCCAGCCGCCAATGGGCCGCATCAGGAAACCGGCGGCGAATACACCGGCTGTATTCACCAGCTGTACGGTGGGGTTGTCCGACGGGAAGAAGGCCGGGGCAAAGTAGATGGCGCAGAAGGCGTAGACGTAGAAGTCGAACCATTCGACGAGGTTGCCGGAGGAAGCCCCGACAATCGCAAAAATCCGTTTGCGGCGTTCTTCTCCGGTGTAGTGACTGGTGGTTGTTGTCATGATTTTTCACTCAGTGGGAACGGTTATAGCCTAGACATACTTTGCAACAAGCTCGTTCCGCAACCAGACTTTTGGAGGTGGGGTGGCTGGGCTGGCCTCTTCGCGAGCAAGCCCGCTCCCACAGTTGACTGCATTCCAGAGTTGGAACTCGATCAAATGTGGGAGCGGGCTTGCTCGCGAATGATCTCAAGCCAACTCAATAATCAAAGAACACTGTTTCCCGATCGGTCCCTTGCAACACCACATTCCACTGATGCACACCCGCTGCATCCTGCTTGGCAATCAAGGTCTCACGGCGTTCGACAGGCACACACGCCAACAACGGGTCATCCCCATTCATCGGCTCGCCGTCAAAATAAATCCGCGTGAGCAAGTGCTTCACCAGGCCCCGCGCAAACACCAGCACCACCAGGTGCGGCGCCTGGGTCGTGCCCTCCAACCCCGGCACCGCGCCCGGCTTGATGGTGGTAAAGCGGAACCGCCCTTCGGCATCCACCGGCACCCGGCCAAAACCTTCGAAGTTCGGGTCGAGCGCTTTGTCCTGCTCATCTTCCGGGTGGTCATATTTGCCGGCGGCGTTGGCCTGCCAGACTTCCAGCATGGCGTCATTGACGACTTCACCGTTGCCGTCCAGCACTTGCCCGCTGATCGCCACGCGTTCACCCAGGGTGGCGGCGGTGGTCAGGTCTTCGCGGTTCAGCCAGGTCAGGCCGATGTGGTAATACGGCCCGACGGTGTGGGACGTGGTCGCGTTGAGTGTCATCTCATTTCTCCATCGGCGTGGCGTCGCGGCCGCGCAGGACGATGTCCCAGCGGTAGCCGAGGGCATAGGAAGGAATGGTTTTTTCCAGGTCGAAACGGGCGATCAAGCGCTCCTTGGCGCTAGTGTCCGGCACGCAGTTGTAGATCGGGTCGTATTCCAGCAGCGGGTCGCCGGGGAAGTACATCTGCGTGACCAGGCGCGTCAGCACGCTAGGGCCGAACAGCGAAAAGTGGATATGCGCCGGGCGCCACGCGTTGTGGTGGTTGCCCCACGGGTAGGCGCCGGGCTTGATGGTCTGGAACTGGTACCAGCCGTCGGCGTCGGTGACGGTGCGACCGGTGCCGGTGAAGTTCGGGTCCAGCGGTGCGTCGTGCAGGTCACGCTTGTGGTTGTAGCGACCGGCCGCGTTGGCCTGCCAGATCTCCACCAGGATGCCCGGCACCGGCAGGCCGTTTTCATCGAGCACACGCCCGTGAATGATGATGCGTTCGCCCTGGGGCTCGCCGTCATGCTGGGCGGTCAGGTCGTTGTCCTTCGCGTTGATACGCTCGGCGCCGATGGTCGGGCCGGTGATTTCCGACAAGGAATGGGGCAGAAACACCAACGGCTGCGACGGCGAACGCACGTTCGTCGATTGGTAGGCCGGGTGCAGGTAATCAGGTTGGGTGCCCGCTTGCGGGCGCCGGTAACCGGGCTTGTCACTCATGGAGCAGTCCTCTCTTATTAGATGCGTTCAATCGCCAGGGCCAACCCTTGGCCGACGCCCACACACATGGTCGCCAGGCCTTTGCGGCCACCGGTTTTTTCCAACTGATGCAGGGCGGTCAATACCAGCCGTGCGCCGCTCATGCCCAGCGGGTGGCCGAGGGCGATGGCGCCGCCGTTCGGGTTGACCTGCGGCGCGTCGTCGGCAATGCCCAGTTCACGCAGCACCGCCAGGCCTTGGCTGGCGAAGGCTTCGTTGAGTTCGATGACGTCAAAGTCGCTGACCGCCAGGCCGAGGCGTTCCACCAGTTTGCGTACCGCTGGCACCGGGCCGATGCCCATCACACGCGGCGCAACGCCGGCGCTGGCCATGCCCAGTACACGGGCGCGGGCGGTCAGGCCGTGTTTTTGCACCGCTTCGGCGGACGCGAGGATCAACGCCGCAGCGCCGTCGTTCACGCCGGAAGCATTGCCGGCCGTCACGGTCTTGTCCGCGCCGTTCACCGGTTTGAGCTTGGCCAGGGCTTCCAGGGTGGTGTCCCGTGGATGCTCGTCGTGTTCCACCACGGTCTCGCCTTTTTTATGGGCGACCCGCACCGGCACGATTTCCTCGGCGAAGAACCCAGCCGCTTGCGCGGCAGCGGTACGTTGCTGGCTGCGCAGGGCAAAGGCGTCCTGGTCGGCGCGGGATACGTGGTAATCGTCGGCGACGTTATCGGCGGTCTGCGGCATCGCATCCACGCCATATTGGGCCTTCATCAACGGGTTGATAAAACGCCAGCCGATGGTGGTGTCTTCCAGCTTCATATCGCGGGAAAACGCCGCGCCGGCTTTGCCCATCACGAACGGCGCGCGGGACATCGACTCCACGCCGCCAGCAATTGCCAGTTCCATTTCGCCGCTGGCAATGGCGCGAAAGGCCGTGCCGATGGCGTCCATGCCCGAAGCGCACAGGCGGTTGAGGGTTACCCCCGGAATGCTCTCCGGCAGACCCGCCAGCAGCAACGCCATGCGCGCGACGTTGCGGTTGTCTTCACCGGCCTGGTTGGCGCAACCGAGGAACACCTCATCCACCGCGGTCCAATCCACCGAGGGGTTGCGCTCGATCAGCGCCTTGATCGGCACGGCCGCCAGGTCATCGGCGCGCACCGTGGCCAGGCCACCGCCGAAACGGCCGATGGGGGTGCGGATGGCGTCACAGATAAATACGTCGCGCATCAGGCTTCTCCAGGCGCTTGGCCGTGGGCGGCGGCGGTGCGTGCTTCCAGGTCACGCAGGGCGTTCAGTTCGACGTCGGTCGGTTCGGCCGTGATGCTGACCTGCTCGGCAAATCGAATCGCCCAACCGGTGGCGGCCACCACTTGCTCGCGGGTCACCCCAGGATGCAACGCGGTGACGACAAATTCATGGGTGCCGGCTTCCGGCTCCATGATGCACAGGTCGGTAATAATCCCTACCGGCCCGGCGCCCGGCAGGCCCAGGCGCTTGCGTGAATCGCCGCCCTCGCCGTGGCCCACCGAGGTGATGAAATCCAGCTTGTCGACAAACGAACGCGAAGACTGCTTGAGGATAATCAGCACGCTCTTCGCGGAGCCGGCGATTTCCGGCGCGCCACCGGCACCCGGCAGGCGCACTTTGGGCTGGTGGTAATCACCGACCACGGTGGTGTTGATGTTGCCGAAGCGATCGACCTGGGCCGCGCCGAGGAAGCCGACGTCGATGCGCCCGCCTTGCAGCCAGTAGCGAAAGATCTCACCCGTGGGGACGACGGTGTCGGCGGTTTCCGCCAGCTCGCCATCACCGATGGACAGCGGCAACACGCTCGGCTTGGCACCAATCGGGCCGGACTCGTAGATCAGTACCACATCCGGCGACGAGGTCAGGCGCGCCAGGTTGGCGGCCTTGGAGGGCAGGCCGATGCCGACAAAACAGACGGAGCCATTCTTGAGGCGACGCGCGGCGGCGACGGTCATCATTTCGTTGGTGGAGTAAGCCATTACTTGGCCTCCTGCTGTGTGGTCAGCTTGGCCTGGAATTCACTGAAGTCGGCGGTGCCGTGGATGTATTCGTCGATCCAGGCGGTAAAGGTCTCGCGGTCGCGGGCGATGGGGTCCCACGCCTGATAGAAGCGGTTGTCGCGCTCGTTGTAGCCGTGGGCGTAGGACGGATGCGCACCACCGGGGACGTGGCACACCGCAGTCAGGGCCCAGGTCGGCAGCACGCAGCTGTTCATCGGCGCATGCAAGTCATCGACAATTTCTTCGACGGTGACGATGCAGCGCTTGGCCGCCAGGGCCGCTTCCTTCTGCACACCGAGGATGCCCCAGAGCAGCACGTTGCCCTTGCGGTCGGCTTTTTGCGCGTGGATCACGGTTACATCCGGGCGCACCGACGGCACGGCCGCCAGCACTTCACCGGTGAACGGGCACGTCACGGTCTTAATCAGCGGGTTGACCTTGGGCAGGTCGGAACCGGCGTAGGCACGCAGCACCGCGAACGGCAGGCCGGAAGCGCCGGCGACGTAGGCGTTGGCCAGGTCGGCGTGACTGTGTTCCTCGATCTCCAGCGGCTGCGGCCATTGCTTCTCGACCGCGTCGCGCAGGCGATGCAGGGAACCCACGCCGGGGTTGCCGCCCCAGGAGAAAATCAGCTTGCGGGCGCAGCCGGCACCGATCAATTGGTCGTAGACCAAGTCAGGCGTCATACGCACCAGCGTCAGGTCTTTCTTGCCCTGACGAATGATTTCATGACCCGCCGCCGTGGGGATCAGGTGGGTGAAGCCTTCGAGCGCAACGGTATCGCCGTCGTTCACGAAACGCTTTACCGCGTCGGTCAGGGTGAGCATTTCAGCCATGGGGTCGGGCTCCCGGTGTGGATCGAAAAAGGCGCAGAGGTGGCGCCGAAGTGACTTGAAGATTAAGTCGGGGAAATGGCTGTAACAATCCGATAATCGACTAAGTGTTCGATAATCGAACTGATTGTTGCCTGGCTAACTTTTTCTCCATACAGGACTTAAAGTGGGCACCGCTCCCACACAAGCCCGCCAGGCATAGAGTCAGCGTTGGCCTCAGGTCGCATCCGCATGGCTGACCATGCCCTTAATCACCACCGCCGCCGTGGCCAGCGCCGCCGGAATCACCAACGCCGTCAGCACCTGCTCGAAGTTCCAGCCCAGTCCCAGCAACGTCGCCCCCATCCACGCCCCTAGGATCGCGCCAAACCGCCCAATCCCAAGCATCCACGACACCCCGGTGGCACGGCCCTGGGTCGGGTAGAACCGCGCCGCCAGCGAGGGCATCGCCGATTGCGCGCCGTTGACACACATCCCGGCGATCAACACCAAGGTCGCCAGTAGCGTGATATTGCCCAGGCTCTGGCCGACCGCGTAGGCAAACACCCCGGCCAGCAGGTAGAACATGCCGATGACCTTGTGCGGATTGAAGCGGTCCATCGCCCAGCCCACGCCGACGGCACTCAGCACCCCGCCAAACTGGAACAACGCGCCGATAAACGCGGCTTGCTCCATGCTGGCGCCACTGTCACGCATCAGGGTCGGCAGCCAGCTGGTCAGCAGGTAGACGATCACCAGGCCCATGAAGTAGGTGAGCCATAGCAGCAAGGTGCCGGCGCTGTAGGTGCCGGAAAAGATCACCGCGAATACGTTGCGCGCCTTCACGGTTTTTTGCTCGGGCACACTGAAGTCGCTGGCTTGGGCGACGATGGTCGGCTCGATGGGTGCCAGGGTCTTGCGCACCTTGTCGGTGCCGCGATTGCGCACCACCAGGTAACGCGCCGACTCCGGCAGCCACACCAGCAACACCACCGCGAGGATCAACGGCAGGATGCCGCCGATCAGCAGCAGGCTGTGCCAGCCAAATGCCGGGATCAGCTTGGCCGAGATAAACCCGCCGCCGGCCATGCCCAGGTTGAAACCGCAGAACATGCTGGTCACCAGCAGTGATTTGTGGCGCTCGGGGGTGTATTCGGAGAGCAGCGTGGTGGCGTTCGGCATGCCCGCCCCGAGGCCAAGCCCGGTGAGAAAGCGCAGCACCAGCAACTGGTCGACGTTGGCGGCGTAGGCCGAGGCCAGGCTGAACGCGCCAAACACCAGCACCGCACCCACCAGCACCATTTTGCGCCCGAACCGGTCGGCCAGCGGGCCAGAACCGAGGGCGCCGAACACCATGCCGATCAGCGCGGCGCTCATCACCGGGCCGAGGCTGGCACGGTCGATGCCCCAATCCTGGGACAGCGCAGGCGCGATAAAGCCCATGGCCGCTGTGTCGAGGCCATCAAGGAAGACAATCAGGAAACACAGGATCACCACGCGCCACTGGTAGCGCGACAGTGGCTGGGCGTTGATGAAGGACTGGACGTCCAGGGTCGTACCAACAGACGGTTGATTCATTATTGTTATTTCCACACCGATGGGCGGGTTGACGACCTGCGGCCGTCATTATTATTGAGTGAGGCGGCGCCCTAGAGCGCTGCCGCACAGTAATAAGCCAGGGGAAACATCGTCAATTAATAGAGCCGGGATCTGTGCGATCACCGAACAGCTTAGGTAAACAGCTGCGCGCTCAGCTCACGGCTGGCGCTGAGCATGCTCGGCAGGAAACGCTGCTCCAGCTCGCTGCGGCTGACGCGGCCGGCGTGGGTGCTGACGTTGAGCGCAGCCAACACCTGGCCGGAGGCGTCATACACCGGCACCGCGATGGAGCGCAGGCCTTGCTCCAGTTCCTGATCGACAATGCACCAGCCCTGCTGCCGCACTTGTTGCAGGCATTCGAGCAAGGCCGCTGGGGTGGTCAGGGTGCGGCTGGTCTTGGTTTGCAGGTCGGCGTGGTCGAGGTAGTCCTGCAGGGAGGCGTCATCCAGCGCGGCGAGCAGGATGCGCCCCATGGACGTGCAGTACGCCGGCAGGCGCCCGCCCACCGACAGGTCCACCGAGATCAGGCGCTGGGTCGTGGCGGAACGGGCGATGTAGAGAATGTCATCGCCTTCGAGGGTGGCCATGTTGCAGGCTTCGTGAAGTTGCTCACTCATGCGGTCCAGGTAGGGCTGCGCCGACACCGCCAGCGGCGTGGACGACAGGTACGCGTGGCCCAGGGTCAACACCTTGGGCAGCAGCGAATAGGTACGCCCGTCGGTGGTGGCGTAGCCGAGCTTGATGAGGGTATAGAGGCAACGGCGCACGGCGGCGCGGGGGATTTCCGTGCGATGGCTGATCTGGGCGATGGTCAGGTGGCGCTTGCGCTCCTGGAACGCCTGCACCACGGCCAGGCCACGGGCCAGGGAGGTCATGAAATCGGGATCGCCGGTAAACGCCTGGATGCGCTTGGCCGGTGACGCCACGATCGGTGGCGCCACTGATGCGAAGGAGTTGCGCAATTGATCGTTCATTCCATGGATCCTTTTTCTTGTTTTCAACCGCAGGTAGGTTTGGCCACTATTACAAGCCGCGCGGGCCGCAATGCACAACGCCAGGCCAGTGACACTGGGCGATTATCGGACACCACTCCGATTATCGCAATTTGCAGCACCCGGCTAATGCTCAAGCAATGAAAACTTTCTGGCGCCAGATTTTCCGCAATCGACTGACGCGCTTAAGTAACAAAACGCTCACACGAAGTTGGCAATTTTTAACTTTATGGTGATAGTGTTCTTAAAATGCGCCGCTATACTGCAGGCTGTGCAGAGGTCAACCCGGTTTCACTATCGGGGCCAGAGCTCGCCAGGCGACACATTCAGTGTGCATCGTCGGTCACAAGTAACCGCTTAAAGTATCGACCTCAGGCCACTCCCTCAAACTTGAACGTTAAACCGTTCAACTTGGAACAACCTGAACGCGACTTCCCGGTAGGCCACTGCACAATAATCAAACTCAACTCATATTAGGTAATACAGTGACGAAAGATGAACTGCGCGCGGAACTTGAGCGCCAGGAACAACGTTACAAGGACGTTTACGGCGGGGAAGTCACCACCTACGCCGCGCAGCCTGAGCCCGAGCGTAAACCTTGGCGTAAACGCGCCAGCTTGCTCGACCAGGCGTTTGCCCAGGAAATCCAAAAGATTGAACAGGAACTCAAGGCCGAAGAGCCATAAGCCCTTCGACCCGAGCTGCGGCACTTGCCACCTCCGCTGGCGCATTGCCAGCCGAGGGCTGCGATAGATTCGGCACGCGTCCTATCGTCGCAAACGAAATTTCATACAAATGTTTCAGGGATGACGTTTTAGTGGCATTTACCCCCTGAAACGCGCCCTCGCTTTATAAATCAAAGACTTGCCAAAGCCCCGAAAACCCTGGGATGGACGCCTCTCACCCCGGGCATTTCAATGAAGATTGCTACCGATGAGCAGCTAGTGCATCGATTACCGAGGTTTTCTGGCATAATCGCGCCCCCTTACGACCGGGTCAGAAAACCTTCATGATCGATTTATTCAGCGGACTGGATGCTTGGGTTCTAGTGAGCCTGCTGCTCGCCCTGGCCTTTGTCCTCGCCTTCGAGTTCATCAATGGCTTTCATGACACCGCTAACGCGGTGGCCACAGTCATCTATACCAAAGCCATGCCGCCGCACCTGGCCGTGTTCTTCTCCGGGGTGTTCAACTTCCTCGGCGTGTTGCTCGGTGGTGTCGGTGTCGCCTACGCCATCGTGCACTTGCTGCCGGTGGAGTTGCTGATCAATGTGAACACGGGCCACGGCCTGGCCATGGTCTTCTCTCTATTGGCAGCGGCGATCACCTGGAACCTGGGCACCTGGTACTTCGGTATCCCGGCCTCCAGCTCCCACACCCTGATCGGCTCGATCCTCGGTGTTGGCCTGGCCAACGCCCTGATTAACGATATCCCCCTGGCTGACGGTGTGAACTGGCAGAAAGCGATCGATATCGGTGCGTCCCTGGTGTTCTCGCCCATGGCCGGCTTCCTGGTCGCAGCCCTGGTGCTGATCGGCCTGAAATGGTGGCGCCCACTGTCGAAGATGCACAAGACGCCGGACCAGCGCCGCAAGCTTGACGACAAGAAGCACCCACCGTTCTGGAACCGGCTGGTCCTGGTGATCTCCGCCATGGCCGTGAGCTTCGTGCACGGTTCCAACGATGGCCAGAAAGGCATCGGCCTAATCATGCTGGTGTTGATCGGCATCGTGCCGGCGCAGTTCGTCCTTGACCTGGGCAGCACCACCTACCAGATCGAGCGTACCCGCGACGCGACTGTGCATTTGAGCCAGTTCTACCAGCGCAACAATGCCACCCTCGGCGAGTTCCTGGCCCTGGGCAAAAGCGTGAAGAACGACCTGCCGGGCAAGTTCCAGTGCAATCCGCAGCAGACTGAGCCGACCATCAGCGCATTGATGGAGACGCTCAAAGGTGTGTCCGACTACCACTCGCTGACCGCCGACCACCGCATTGAAGTGCGTCGCTACCTGCTCTGCCTGGACGACACCGCGAAGAAAGTCGGCAAGCTGCCGGGCCTGGATGCGCGTGAGAAGTCCGACCTGGACAAGCTGCGCAAAGACCTGACCGCCACCACCGAGTACGCACCGTTCTGGGTGATCCTCGCCGTTGCACTGGCCTTGGGCCTGGGCACCATGGTGGGCTGGAAGCGTGTGGTACTGACCATTGGCGAGAAGATCGGCAAGCAAGGCATGACCTATGCCCAGGGCATGTCGGCGCAGATCACCACGGCTACCATGATTGGCTTCGCCAACATCTTTGCCCTGCCGGTGTCCACCACCCACGTACTGTCGTCGGGTGTGGCCGGTACCATGGTTGCGAACAAAAGCGGCCTGCAAGGCGGGACGGTCAAGACCATCCTGATGGCCTGGGTACTGACCTTGCCAGCCACCGTCGGCCTGTCGGCCGGGTTGTTCTGGCTGGCGTCCAAGGCGCTGGGCAGCTGATAAGCCGCCTGCAATAAAAAAGGTGCGATCCGCGAGGGTCGCACCTTTTTTATTGCCTAGGCATCTGTAGATCTAAAGCCGACTGCAGTACAAATGTGGGAGCGGGCTTGCTCGCGAATGCGGCGTGTCAGCCACTACATACGCAAGCT
>NZ_JANLGL010000096.1:0-21285 GCF_024655625.1 Pseudomonas sp. 18.1.10 | reverse complement strand
GCGGTGTATCAGTCGAAATACCTGTGACTGACACACCGTCTTCGCGAGCAAGCCCGCTCCCACACAAGCCCGCCCCACATTGGGTTTTTCCACATTGAGTGCTGTGTTGGGTTCAGACCCTGCGCGCAAACGTATCGCTATGGCTGCCCGACACCTTGCGGCAATGCACCAGCGCATCGCGGATCATGAAGTTGACCAGGGTCGGCGACACGCCCAGTTCCTTGGCGATGTCCTTTTGCGGCACGCCGTGCAGGCGGTACATCTCGAACGCGTAGCGAGTGCGCTGGGGCAGTTCCGTCAGGGCGTCGGCGATGTTTTCCAGGGTGCTGAAGTTGATGTGCGAGGTTTCCGGTGAAGCGCCGTGAATAACCACATTCAAGCCTTCCTCTTCCGTGCCGGAGTATTTGAGCTCCAGGGCCTGCTTGCGATAGTGATCGATCGCCAGGTTGCGCACGATCTGGAACAGATAGCTCAATTGGGCCTTGAACGATGAGGTGATCGTCGGCGCCGATTGCAGCCGGAAGTAGGCGTCCTGCACTACGTCTTCGGCGCGGGAGCGGCACCCGGTAATACGTGCCGCGATCTTCACCAGGATCAGTCGATTATCGACAAATGCCTGCAGAAGAGGTGAGTCGCACCTGCCTGTGGATACTTGTTCCGTCATGGAAAATCACCTTGTCGCAAAAGGTTGGGGGAGGGCGTCCTTGCTGAGGCCTCCTACACATCGGGCAACAAATTATGCTTAATGATAATGATTGTCAAATGAGAAGACGAACTAATCTTATGCTTTCTTGTGCGCTGTGAACCACGTCTCGCGCAAACCCTGCGACTAATTATTTGCCCGCTCCGTCCGTTCTCTTGGGTGACAGGTCCGTTCGTAAAACGGCCATGGATCAGCACCCGCAGGAGGGCGAAATGGGTTTCTATCGTGCATACAGCGTGTTTCAGTTTGGAGTACTCGCCGGATGAGTACGCCGACGTGCCTGCGCCTGTTTTGCCTGCCCTATTCGGGCGCCAGCGCCATGGTCTATGCCCGTTGGCGCCGCGCAATGCCGGCGTGGTTGCAGGTGTGCCCGCTAGAATTGCCAGGGCGCGGCATGCGCATGGACGAGCCGTTGCAGCGCGATATCAGGGCCCTGGCGGCGCAACTCGCCGATGAGATCGGCCGCGACCTCAGCGGTCCTTACGCCTTGTTTGGCCACAGCCTCGGCGGCCTGCTGGCCTTCGAACTCGCCCACGCCCTGCGCGCACGCAACCTGCCGGCGCCCCTCGCCTTGTTTGCCTCCGGCACGGCGGGCCCGGCGCGGCGTGATGTCAGTGAATACGCCATCGAAAAGACCGACGCCCAACTGCTCGCCCGCCTGCGTGAACTGCAAGGCACCGCGGAAGAAGCCCTGGCCAACCCCGAACTGATGGCGTTGATGCTACCGATCCTGCGTGCGGATTTTCTGCTCTGCGGCAGCTTCACCTACGGCGAGCGCACGCCGTTGCGCCTGCCGATCCACGTGTTCGGCGGCAAGCAGGACAGCGTGCGCGCCGACCAGTTGCTCGACTGGCAGGACGACGCCGCCAGCGGTTTCTCCCTGGACATGTTCGACGGCCACCACTTCTTCCTCGTGCAGCACGAAAGCGCTGTGCTGCGCTGCATTCGCCGCTACGCCGACGAACACCTGGCCCGCTGGCGCAATGACGCGGCGCGGCAATTGATCGCCGGCTGAACGCACCCGACTTCCCGAATTTCCCGTAAGCCGATTTCAGGCAGGAACCCCATGATGGACGCCTTCGAACTTCCCCGCACCCTGGTCCAGTCCCTTCAACGTCGCGCCGCGCAGACCCCGGACCAGGTGGCTCTGCGCTTCCTCGCCGAGTCCGCCGAGCACAGCGTCGTGCTCAGCTACCGTGACCTCGACCAGCGCGCCCGCACCATCGCCGCCGCCTTGCAGGCCAACGCCGAGCTGGGCGACCGCGCGGTGCTGTTGTTCCCCAGCGGCCCGGACTACGTCGCGGCGTTTTTTGGTTGCCTGTACGCCGGGGTGATCGCGGTGCCGGCCTATCCGCCGGAGTCCACCCGCCGCCATCACCAGGAGCGCCTGCTGTCGATCATCAGCGATGCCGAGCCGCGCCTGTTGCTGAGCATCGCCAGCCTCGCTGAAGGCTTGTCGCAGCTCGAAAACGCACCGCCGGTATTAAGCGTCGATAGCCTCGAAACAGCGGGCGCGTGGATCGCCCCCGACCTGCAGGCCGACGACATCGCCTTCCTGCAATACACCTCCGGTTCCACGGCCTTGCCCAAGGGCGTGCAAGTCAGCCACGGCAACCTGGTGGCCAACGAAGTGCTGATCCGCCGTGGCTTTGGCATCGACCTCAACCCCGACGACGTGATCGTCAGCTGGCTGCCGCTGTACCACGACATGGGCCTGATCGGCGGCCTGCTGCAACCGATTTTCAGCGGCGTGCCCTGCGTGTTGATGTCGCCGGCGTACTTCCTTGGCCGGCCGTTGCGCTGGCTGGAAGCGATCAGCGCATACGGCGGCACCATCAGCGGCGGCCCGGATTTCGCCTACCGCCTGTGCAGCGAGCGGGTCAGCGAATCGGCCCTGGAACGCCTGGACTTGAGCAAATGGCGCGTGGCCTATTCCGGCTCCGAACCGATCCGCCTCGACACCCTGGAGCGCTTCGCCGAGAAGTTCGCCGTGTGTGGGTTCACCGCGGACAATTTCTTCGCCTCCTACGGCCTGGCCGAGGCGACCTTGTTTGTCGCCGGCGGCAAACGTGGCCATGGCATCCCGGCGCTGCGCGTCGATGAGCCAGCACTGGCGGCCAATCGCGCCGAGCCGGGGCAGGGCACGGCGATCATGAGTTGCGGCACCAGCCAGCCGGAACACGCGGTGTTGATCGCCGATCCACACACCCTCACAGAACTGCCGGACAACTGCGTCGGCGAACTCTGGGCCAGCGGCCCGAGCATCGCCCACGGCTACTGGCGCAACCCCGAAGCCACGGCCAAAACCTTTGTGCAGCACGCCGGCCGTACCTGGCTGCGCACCGGCGACCTCGGCTTTATCCGCTTTGGCGAGGTGTACATCACTGGGCGCCTGAAAGACCTGCTGATCGTGCGCGGCCACAACCTGTACCCCCAGGACATCGAACAGACCATCGAGCGCGAAGTGGAGGTGGTGCGCAAAGGCCGCGTCGCTGCGTTCGCGGTGAATGACGGCGGCCTGGAAGGCATCGGCATCGCGGCGGAAATCAGCCGCAGCGTGCAGAAAATCCTCACGCCCGCAGCGCTGATAAAGGCGATCCGCCAAGCCGTCGCCGAGGCTTATCAGGAAGCGCCTTGCGTGGTGGTGTTGCTCAACCCCGGCGCGCTGCCGAAGACCTCCAGCGGCAAGGTACAGCGCGCGGCGTGCGGCCTGCGCCATGCCGATGGCAGCCTCGACCGCTACGCACAGTTCCCGGACCTGCAAGCGCCGGCCAATGACGCGGCGCTGGAATCCGCGCTGCAAAACCAGATCGCCGCGATCTGGTGCGAACAGCTGAACCTGGCAACGGTGGCCGCCGACGATCACTTCTTCCTGCTCGGCGGCAACTCCATCACCGCCACCCAGGTGATTGCCCGCCTGCGTGAAACCCTCGGCCTGGAGCTGAACCTGCGCCTGCTCTTCGAAGCGCCGACACTCGCGGCCTTTGCCGCCAGCGTCGCGCACTTGCAGCACGACGGTGGCGTCGCCCAAGGCGCCATCCAGCGCCTGCCGCGCCAGGAAGAGCTGCCGCAATCCCTGGCGCAAAACCGCCTGTGGATCACCTGGCAACTGGACCCCCACAGCAGCGCCTACACCATCCCCGGCGCCCTGCGCCTGCGCGGCGAGCTGGATGAAGACGCGGTGCGCCAAAGCTTCCAGCAGCTGATCCAGCGCCACGAAGCCCTGCGCACGCGCTTCTACGAACGCGACGGCCAGGCCTTCCAGCGTGTCGAGCCAAGCACCGATTTCGACCTGCAACTCATCGACCTCAGCGACCTGCCCGCCGCCGAGCGTGAAGCCCGCGCGCAACAGATCCGCGAGGACGAAGCGCGCACCCAGTTCGACCTGGAGAACGGCCCGCTGCTGTGGGTGACCCTGGTACGCCTCGACGATGAAGATCACCAGTTGCTGGTGACGTTGCACCACATCATTGCCGATGGCTGGTCGCTGAATATCCTCATCGACGAGTTCTCGCGCCTCTACGCCGCCGCGTGCCAAGGCCAAACCCTGGAACTGCCGCCACTGGCGCTGCAATACGCCGACTACGGCAGCTGGCAGCGTCAATGGCTGGCCGAAGGTGAAGGCCAGCGCCAACTGGCGTACTGGAAAAACCAGTTGGGTGAAGAGCATCCAACGCTCAGTCTGGCCACCGACCACCCGCGCACGTCGCAGCCTATTCACAGCGCCTCGCGCCACAGCGTGCGCCTGGACGCGCGCCTCAGCGCCGCGATCCGCCAGACCGCCCAGGCCAACGACGCCACGCCGTTCATGCTGTTGCTCGCGGCGTTCCAGACCCTGCTCTACCGCTACAGCGGCCAGCGCGACATCCGTATCGGCGTGCCCAACGCCAACCGCCCGCGCCAGGAAACCCAAGGCCTGATCGGCTTCTTCATCAACACCCAGGTGCTGCGCGCCGAGCTGGATGGGAGGCTGGCGTTCAACCACTTGCTGGCGGCCACCCGCGAGGCGACCTTGGGCGCCCAGGCCCATCAGGACCTGCCGTTCGAACAGCTGCTCGAAGCCTTCCCCCAGGCCCGCGAACAAGGCCTGTTCCAGGTCATGTTCAACCACCAGCAACGCGACCTCAGCGCCTTGCGCCGCCTGCCGGGGATGCTCGCGGACGAGCTGGCGTGGCACAGCCGCGAAGCCAAGTTCGACCTGCAACTGCACAGCGAAGAAGACCGCAACGGGCGCCTGAGTTTGTCGTTCGACTACGCCGACGAACTGTTTGATGCCGCGACCATCGAGCACCTGGCCGAACACTTCGTCAACCTGCTGCAGGCCGTGTGCGAGCAACCGCAACAGGCACTCGGCGACCTGCCGCTGATGCAACAACAACTGCAACCGTGGGGCGAAGCGCCGTGCACAGCGGCCCAGCAATGGCTGCCCGATTTGCTCAACGCCCAAACCTCGGACAGCACCGCGCTGGTCTGGCAGGACGGCAGCCTGAGCTTCGCCCAACTGCACACCCAGGCCAATCGCCTGGCCCACTACCTGCGCGACAAAGGCGTCGGCCCGGACGTGTGCGTGGCCATCGCCGCCGAGCGTTCGCCGCAACTGCTGATCGGCCTGCTCGCCATCATCAAGGCCGGCGGCGCCTACGTGCCGCTGGACCCGGATTACCCCGCCGAACGCCTGGCCTACATGCTCAACGACAGCGGCGTCGAACTGCTGCTGACCCAGACCTCGCTGCTGGAACATTTGCCTGCCGCCGAAGGCGTATGCGTGATCGCTATGGACAGCCTGCACCTCGACAGCTGGCCGACCCAGCCACCGGGCCTGCATTTGCACGGTGACAACCTCGCCTACGTGATCTACACCTCCGGCTCCACCGGCCAGCCCAAAGGCGTGGGCAACACCCACGCGGCCCTGGCCGAGCGCTTGCAGTGGATGCAGGCCACCTATCAACTCAACGAAACCGACGTGTTGATGCAAAAGGCGCCGATCAGTTTCGACGTGTCGGTGTGGGAATGCTTCTGGCCGCTTATCACGGGCTGTCGCCTGGTGTTGGCCGGTCCTGGCGAGCATCGCGACCCGCACCGTATCGCGCAGTTGGTGCAGCAGCATGGCGTGACCACGCTGCACTTTGTGCCGCCGCTGTTGCAGCTGTTTATCGACGAACCGCTGGCGGCCGAATGCACCAGCCTGCGCCGCCTGTTCTCCGGTGGCGAAGCCTTGCCCGCCGAGTTGCGCAACCGCGTGTTGGCGCAGTTGCCCGCAGTGCAGTTGCACAACCGCTACGGCCCGACGGAAACCGCGATCAACGTCACCCACTGGCACTGCCACGCTGACGACGGTGAGCGTTCGCCGATTGGCCGGCCGCTGGGCAATGTGATCTGCCGCGTGTTGGATGAACACCTCAACCTGCTGCCCCTCGGCGTGCCGGGTGAATTGTGCATCGGTGGTATCGGCCTGGCGCGGGGTTATCTGGGCCGCGCCGGCTTGACCGCCGAACGTTTTATCGCGGACCCGCTGGGTGAGGCGGGCGCACGCCTGTATCGCACCGGCGACCGTGTGCGCTGGAGCGCCGACGGCGTGCTCGAATACCTCGGCCGCCTCGATCAGCAGGTCAAGCTGCGGGGCTTTCGCGTGGAGCCGGAAGAAATCGAAGCGCGCCTGCTGGCCCTCGATGGCATCGCCCAAGCCGTGGTGCTGGTGCGTGATGCGCAGTTGATCGGCTACTACACCGCCCACAGCGATTTGAACGAAGAGGACGTGAAGAGCGCCCTGGCCGCCGAACTGCCGGAATACATGGTGCCCGCGCTGCTGATGCGCCTGGACGCGATGCCCCTGAGCCCCAGCGGCAAACTGGATCGCCGTGCGCTGCCTACGCCTGTGTGGCAAACCCGCGAACACATCGAACCCGAAACCGCGCTGCAACAGCAGATCGCCGCAATCTGGCGCGAAGTCCTCGGCCTGCCACGCATCGGCCTGCGCGATGACTTCTTTGCCCTCGGCGGGCACTCGCTGCTGGCCACGCAAATCATCTCGCGCACCCGCCAGGCCTGCGACGTCGAGCTGCCGCTGCGCACCTTGTTCGAAGCCAGCGAGCTGGGCGCGTTTGCCGCGCAGGTCGGGCTGATCCAGGCCTCGGGCCAGCGCAACCAACAGACCGCCATCGCCAAGGTCGACCGCAGCCAACCGGTGCCGCTGTCCTATTCCCAGCAACGCATGTGGTTCCTCTGGCAGATGGAACCGGACAGCCCGGCGTACAACGTCGGCGGCATGGCGCGCCTGCGTGGCGTGCTGGACGTGGGGCGCTTCGAGGCGGCGTTGCAGGCCTTGGTCATGCGTCATGAAACCCTGCGCACCACCTTCCCCAGTGTGGATGGCGTGGCGTACCAGAAGGTCGCGGCGCAAACCGGTTTGCGCATGGACTGGCAGGATTTCTCGGCGCTGGACGAAACCACGCGCCAACAACGCCTGCAACAGCTGGCCGACCATGAGGCCCACACCCCGTTCAACCTGGAAACCGGCCCGTTGCTGCGTGCTTGCGTGGTCAAGGCCGGCGAGCGTGAACACTACCTGGTGCTGACCCTGCACCACATCGTCACCGAAGGCTGGGCCATGGACATCTTTGCCCGTGAACTCAGCGCGCTCTACGAAGCCTTCATCGACGAGCGTGCCTCGCCACTGGCGCCGCTGGCGGTGCAATACCTCGACTACAGCGTGTGGCAGCGCCAGTGGTTGGAATCCGGCGAACGCCAGCGCCAACTGGACTACTGGACCGCGCAACTGGGCCACGAACATCCGTTGCTGGAGCTGCCCGGCGACCGTCCACGGCCGCCGGTGCAAAGCCACCGGGGCGAGTTGTACCGCTTCGACTTGAGCGACGACCTGGCCGCCCGCGTGCGTGCCTTCAACGCCGAGCGCGGCCTGACCCTGTTCATGACCATGACCGCGACCCTGGCCGTGTTGCTCTACCGCTACAGCGGCCAGACCGACCTGCGCATCGGCGCGCCGGTGGCCAACCGCATCCGCCCGGAAAGCGAAGGGCTGATCGGCGCGTTCCTCAACACCCAGGTGCTGCGCTGCCAGCTCAATGGGCAGATGAATGTCGCCGAGCTGTTCGAGCAGGTGCGCCACACCGTGATCGAAGGCCAGTCCCACCAGGACCTGCCGTTCGACCACTTGGTCGAAGCCCTGCAACCCCCACGCAGTGCGGCGTACAACCCGTTGTTCCAGGTGATGTGCAACGTGCAGCGCTGGGAATTCCAGCAGAGCCGCGAACTGGCGGGCATGACCGTCGAGTACCTGGCCAACGATGCCCGCGCGACCAAGTTTGACCTCAACCTGGAAGTCACCGACCTCGACCATCGCCTGGGTTGCTGCCTGACCTACAGCACCGATTTGTTCGATGAGCCGCGCATTGCGCGCATGGCCGAACATTGGCGCAACCTGCTGGAAGCGTTGATCGCCGACCCGCAACAACGTCTCAGCGAACTGCCATTGCTCAGCGCCGCCGAGCAACGCGCGTTGCAGGACAGCCTGGGCGTCGAGAGGGGCGAACATCGCCTCGACCAGTGCATCCATCAACTGTTCAGCCAACAGGCCCAGGCCCGTGGCGATGCCCCGGCGCTGACCTTTGCCGGCGTGACCCTCAGCTACCGCGAACTGAACGAACGCGCCAACCGCCTGGCCTGGATGCTGCGCGAGCGCGGCGTCGGCCCGCAGGTGCGCGTCGGCCTGGCGCTGCCGCGTTCCCTGGAGATGGTCATCGGCCTGCTGGCGATCCTCAAGGCCGGTGGCGCCTATGTGCCGCTGGACCCGGAATACCCGCTCGACCGCCTGCACTACATGATCGAAGACAGCGACATCGGCCTGTTGCTCAGTGATGCCTTGATGTTTGAAGCCCTCGGCGAATTGCCGGCGACCGTGGCGTGCTGGTGCCTGGAAGACGACTTGCCGGTGCTCGGCAATTACCCGGCGGATGAGTTGCCGTTTATCAATCTGCCGCAGCATCAGGCGTACCTGATCTACACCTCGGGTTCCACCGGCAAGCCGAAAGGCGTGGTGGTGGCCCACGGTGAAATCGCCATGCATTGCCAGGCCGTGATCGAGCGCTTCGGCATGCGCGCGGATGACTGTGAGCTGCATTTCTATTCGATCAACTTCGACGCCGCCACCGAGCGTCTGCTGGTGCCGCTGTTCAGCGGCGCGCAGCTGGTGTTGCGTGCCCAGGGCCAGTGGGACGCGGAAGAAATCTGCGCGCTGATCCGCCGCCATCGCATCAATATCCTCGGCTTCACGCCCAGCTACGGCAGCCAATTGGCGCAGTGGCTGGCGACCCAGCAGCAGACCTTGCCGGTGCGCATGTGCATCACCGGCGGCGAGGCGCTGACCGGTGAACACTTGCCGCGTATCCGCGCGGCGTTCCAGCCCGAGGTGTTCTTCAACGCCTACGGCCCGACCGAAACCGTAGTGATGCCGCTGGCCAGCCTTGCGCCCGAACAACTGGAAGACGGCGCCGGCAGCGTGCCGATTGGCAGCATTATTGGCGACCGTGTGGCGTACATTCTCGACGCCGACCTGGCCTTGGTGCCGCAAGGCGCGACCGGTGAGTTGTACGTCGGCGGCGCCGGTCTGGCGCAGGGGTATCACCAGCGTCCGGGCATGACCGCAGAGCGGTTTGTTGCCGACCCGTTTGCCCGTAATGGCGGGCGCCTGTACCGCACCGGCGACCTCGTGCGCCAACGCGCCGATGGCCTGGTGGAGTACCTGGGGCGGATTGACCATCAGGTGAAGATCCGTGGTTTCCGCATCGAACTGGGCGAGATCGAAACCCGCCTGTTGGAACATGAAGCGGTGCGCGAAGCTGTGGTGTTGGCGTTGGATTCGCCAAGCGGCAAACAGCTGGTGGCGTATTTGGTCAGCGATGCCGATCACGCTCCACTGCGTGATGCGCTGAAAGCTCACCTCAAGGCGCAACTGCCGGACTACATGGTGCCTGCGCACCTGATCGTGCTGGACAGCATGCCGCTGACCGCCAACGGCAAGCTCGACCGTCGCGCCTTGCCGCAGCCGGACCCCGAAGCCAATCGCCAGCACTACGTGGCGCCGCGCAATGAGCTGGAAAGCACCCTGGCCGCGATCTGGTGCGCGGTGTTGAACGTGCAGCAAGTCGGCCTCGACGATAACTTCTTTGAACTGGGCGGCGACTCGATCCTGTCGATCCAGGTGGTCAGCCGGGCGCGCCAGGCCGGGATTCATTTCAGCCCACGCGACCTGTTCCAGCACCAGACCGTACAAACCCTGGCCGCCGTGGCCACGCGGTCCGAGCAGGTCACGGCGGAGCAGGGCGTGCTCACCGGCAGTTCGGGCCTGACGCCGATCCAGCATTGGTTCTTCGACACCGAGATTGCCCAGCGTCAGCACTGGAACCAGGCGCTGTTGCTCAAGCCGCTGCAACTGCTGGATCCGCACCGCCTGGAGCAAGCGCTGCTGGCGGTGCTGGAACACCACGACGCCCTGCGCCTGAGCTTCACCCAGCGCGATGCGCAGTGGCACGCCGAGCACTTGGCCGTGCCTCAAGGCGGTGTGCTGATGCAGGCGCAAGTGCGTGACATGGCGCAGTGCACCGCGTTGTTCACCGACACCCAACGCAGCCTCGACCTCGAACACGGCCCGCTGCTGCGCGCCTTGCTGGTGGACGGGCCCGAGGGCCAGCAACGCCTGCTGATCGCGATCCATCACCTGGTGGTGGACGGCGTGTCGTGGCGCGTGTTGCTGGAAGACCTGCAAAACGTCTACCGCCAGTTGAGCGACGGCCAGTCCGTCAGCCTGCCGGCCAAGACCAGCGCGCTGCGTGACTGGGCCGCACGTTTGCAGGCGTATGCCGGCAGCGAATCCCTGCGTGAAGAACTCGCCGTGTGGCAAGCGCAGTTGGCCGGGCCTGCGATGAGCTTGCCGGTGGACCGTCCACACGGCAGCCTGCGCAACCGCGATGCCGACACCCTCAGCGTACGCCTGGATGCCGAGCACACCCGCCAGTTGCTGCAACAGGCGCCGAGCGCCTACCGCACCCAGGTCAACGACCTGCTGCTGACCGCCCTGGCCCGTGTGCTGTGCCGCTGGAGCGGGCAGCCTTCGGCGTTGATCCAACTGGAGGGCCACGGCCGCGAAACCCTGTTCGACGATATCGACCTGACCCGCAGCGTCGGCTGGTTCACCAGCGCTTACCCGTTGCGCCTCACGCCGCAGCTGGAGCAGGGCGCTTCGATCAAGGCGATCAAGGAACAACTGCGCGGTGTGCCGCACAAAGGCCTGGGTTATGGCGTGTTGCGCTATCTCGCCGACGACCTGACCCAGCAGACCATGGCCGCGCTGCCGAGCGCCGAGATCATCTTCAACTACCTCGGCCAGTTCGACCAGAGCTTCGGCAGCGCGGCGCTGTTCCACCCGCTGGACGAACCCGCTGGCCTGGCCCATGACCCCGACGCGCCGCTGCCCAACGCCTTGAGCGTCGACAGCCAGGTGTACGGCGGCGAACTGGTGCTGCGCTGGACCTTCAGCCGTGAACGCCACGATCAGCAGACCATCCGCGAACTGGCCGACGCCTATCGCGCCGAACTGCTCAGCCTGATCGCCCATTGCCTGCGGGACGATGCCGGTGGCCTCACGCCGTCCGACTTCCCGCTGGCGCAGCTGAGCCAAGCGCAGCTGGATGCGCTGCCGGTGCCGGCCTGCGCTATCGAAGACGTGTACCCGCTGACGCCGATGCAAGAAGGCCTGCTGCTGCACACCCTGCTGGAACCGGGCACCGGCCTCTACTACATGCAGGACCGTTACCGCATCAACAGCGCCCTCGACCCCGAGCGTTTCGCCGAGGCCTGGCAGGCGGTGATCGCCCGTCACGAGGCCTTGCGTGCGTCGTTCTGTTGGAACGTCGGCGCCGACATGCTGCAAGTGATCCACAAACCGGGCAGCACGCCGGTTGAGTACCTGGATTGGAGCGCCGACGCGGAAGATGAACAGGAACCGCGCCTGCAAGCCTTGCTCAAGCAAGAGCGCGAAGCCGGTTTCGATCTGCTCAACCAGGCGCCGTTCCACCTGCGCCTGATTCGCGTGGGTGCCGAGCGCTACTGGTTCATGATGAGCAACCACCACATCCTCATCGATGCGTGGTGCCGTTCGCTGTTGATGAATGACTTCTTCGATATCTACATGGCCCTCGGCGAAGGCCGCGACGCGCAACTGGCCACGCCGCCGCGCTACCGCGACTACATTGCCTGGCTGCAACGCCAGAACCTGGACGAGGCGCGCCAGTGGTGGCAGCAGAACCTGCAAGGCTTCGAGCGCACCACGCCGATCCCGAGCGACCGACCCTTCATGCGCGACCACGCGGGCCACGGCGGCATGCTGGTGGGGGATTGCTACACCCGTCTCGATGCCCGCGACGGTGCGCAGTTGCGTGAACTGGCCCAGGCTCACCAGCTGACCGTCAACACCTTTGCCCAGGCCGCATGGGCCTTGGTACTGCGGCGGTTGAGCGGCGACCGCGACGTGTTGTTCGGCGTCACCGTGGCCGGGCGCCCGGTGGACATGCCCGAGATGCAACGCACCGTCGGCCTGTTCATCAACAGCATCGCGCTGCGGGTGAAACTGCCCGAGGACGATCAACCATGCACCGTGCGCCAATGGCTGAGCGACCTGCTCGACAGCAACATGCAGCTGCGCGAGTACGAATACCTGCCGCTGGTGACGATCCAGGAACACAGCGAACTGCCCAAGGGCCAGCCGCTGTTCGACAGCCTGTTCGTGTTTGAAAACGCACCGGTGGAAGTCTCGGTGCTGGACCGTGCGCAAAGCCTGAATGCCACTTCGGATTCCGGGCGCACCCACACCAACTTCCCGTTGACGGCGGTGTGTTATCCGGGCGATGACCTCGGTTTACACCTGTCCTACGACCAACGTTATTTCGACGAAAGCACCGTGCAAGGCATGCTTGGCGAGTTCAAGCGCCTGCTGCTGGCGCTGGTGCAGGGCTTCCATGGCGACATGGCCGAGCTGCCGCTGATTGGCGCGCAGGAGCGCGAGTTCCTCGTAGAGGGCTGCAATCAGAGTGAGCACGCCTATCCGTTGGAACGCAGCTATGTCGAGCTGTTTGAAGCTCAGGTCGCCGCGCATCCGCAACGTATCGCTGCAAGTTGCCTGGACCAGCAGTGGACCTATGACGAACTGAACCGGCGCAGTAACGGCCTGGGCCACGCGTTGATCGAAGCGGGCGTGGGCCTGGATCAACCGGTGGCGTTGCTGGGTGAGCGTAACCTCGACCTGCTGGGCATGATCGTCGGCAGCTTCAAGGCCGGTGCCGGTTACTTGCCGCTGGACCCGGGCCTGCCGAGCCAGCGTTTGCGCAGCATCATCGACTTGAGCCGCACACCGTTGCTGGTGTGTACCGAAGCGTGCCGCGAGCAGGCCATCGAGTTGCTCGAAGGCTTCGACTGCCAGTTGCTGGTGTGGGAAGAGGTGCCGGCCCGTGGGGCAAATCCCGAGGTCTACAGCGGCCCGGACAACCTCGCCTACGTGATCTACACCTCGGGTTCCACCGGCTTGCCCAAGGGCGTGATGGTCGAGCAGCGCGGCATGCTCAACAACCAATTGAGCAAGGTGCCGTACCTGGACCTGAGCGACGCGGATGTGATCGCGCAGACCGCTTCGCAGAGCTTTGATATTTCCGTGTGGCAATTCCTCGCCGCACCGCTGTTTGGGGCGCGGGTGGATATCGTGCCGAACGCGCTGGCCCATGATCCGCAAGGGTTGCTTGAGCATGTGCAGGCGCAAGGCGTCACGGTATTGGAAAGCGTGCCGTCACTGATCCAGGGCATGCTTGCCCAGGATCGCATCGGCCTCGACGGCCTGCGCTGGATGCTGCCGACCGGCGAAGCCATGCCGCCGGAGCTGGCGCACCAGTGGTTGCAGCGTTATCCCGGGATCGGTCTGGTGAACGCCTACGGCCCGGCGGAATGCTCCGATGACGTGGCGTTCTTCCGCGTCGATGCGGCATCGACCCGTGGCACTTACCTGCCGATTGGCACACCGACCGACAACAACCGCTTGTACCTGCTGGACGGCGCACTGCAGCTGGTGCCGCAAGGCGCAGTCGGCGAGTTATGCGTGGCCGGTACGGGCGTCGGGCGGGGTTATGTCAGCGACCCGCTGCGCACCGCCCCGGTGTTTGTGCCGAACCCGTTTGGCGCACCGGGCGAGCGGCTCTATCGCACGGGCGACCTTGCGCGTCGGCGCAGTGATGGGGTGCTGGAATACGTCGGGCGGATCGACCATCAGGTGAAGATTCGTGGCTACCGCATCGAGCTGGGGGAAATCGAAGCGCGTCTGCATGAGCAGCCAGAAGTGCGTGATGCAGCAGTTGGCGTGCAGGAAGGCGTCAACGGCAAGCATCTGGTCGGCTATCTGGTGGCGGCTGATGAAACCCTCAACCCGAGCGAACGCCTGGACCGCATCAAGCAACGCCTGCGCGCCGAACTGCCGGAATACATGGTGCCGCTGCACTGGCTGTGGCTCGACCGTTTGCCGCTGAACGCCAACGGCAAGCTCGACCGCAAGGCGTTGCCTTCGCTCGAGATTGGCCAGCTCCAGAGCCAGGATTACCTGGCGCCGCGCAATGAGCTGGAAGGCACCTTGGCCGCGATCTGGGCTGAGGTACTGAAAGTTGAAAAGGTGGGCGTACAGGACAACTTCTTTGAGCTGGGCGGGCACTCGTTGCTGGCCACGCAGATTGCCTCGCGGGTGCAGAAGACCTTGCAGCGCGATGTGCCGCTGCGGGCGATGTTCGAATGCAGCACGGTGGCGGAGTTGGCTGGGTATATCGACGGGTTGGTGGTGAATGAGATCAGCGCGGAGAAGGTGGATCGGTTGAGTGATTTGATGGCGGAGTTGGAGGGGCTTTGATCTTCATCGCCTGACAGGGCCTCTTCGCGGGCAAGCCCGCTCCCACACTGGACTGTTTTCACTTATGGAAATCTGTGAACCCAACCCGCTGTGGGAGCTGGCTTGCCTGCGATGACGTTCAAGCAGGCGCCGCTTATTTCGGCCCGAGTATCTTCACCAACTTCTCCGGCGACGGTGCCCCCTGCTGCTGCTGCAACCCCCCCTTGTCATCCAGATAGAAAATCGCCGGCGTCGCCGACAGTTCCAGCTCATCCATCAACTTCATATTCCCATCGAGCTTGGCCTCGATATTCGCCGGGATCTTTGCCAGTGCCTGCAACTTGCTGCCCTTGCCGGCGGCTTCGTGTTCTTCCAGGGCTTTTTGCGGGTCCTTGGCGGCGAACAATGCGGCGGATTTGGCCGCGCTGTCTTCGCGGATGATGCCGACCATGATGTGGCGCAACTGCACCTTGCCGGCCTTCACCCACGGACGCGCCTGTTCCCAGAACATGTTGCAGTACGGGCAGTTGGGGTCGCTGAACAGGTAGACGGTGCGTGGCGCGTTAACGTCGCCGTCCTGGATCCAGCTGCTTTTTTCCATCTTGGCCCAGACTTCCTTGGCCATCGGTGCGTACACCAGTTTTTCCAGGGGGGCGCTGCTCAGGTCGTTGCCTTGGGCGTCGTACAGGTTGCCGGCGAGGACGCTTTTGCCGTCGGCGGTCAGGTACAGGGCCATGCCGCGGTTCTGGTATTGCGCGGCGTAGCCGGTGAGGCCGCTGGGGGCGTCGAACTTGCCGAGGATCTTGGCGCCCTTGGCTTCGATCTGTTTGATCGGCGCGGGCCAGTCTTCGGCCTGGGCCAGGGTGGCCGCGAGTGTCAGCGGCAGCAGGGTCAGCAGGTGGCGGAGGCTTGGCATGTCGGTTTCCTTGCAGAGGCGGTGTCGAAGGGTTCCATGGCACGGGCCAGGCTGGCTTGGGACAGTTCACCGAGGTGGCTGTTGAGCAGGCGCCCGTCGGCGCTGTAGAACAGCGTAGTCGGCAGGGCCATCGAGCCCACGGCCTGGCCGAGGCGGCCGCTGGCGTCGAACAGCACGTTGTCGAGGGTCAGGCCCTGGGTGGCGAGGTAGGTGCTGACGCTTTGCATGCTTTCGGCCTGGTTGACGAACAGGAAGGTCACGTCGGGGCGTTGGCGTTGGGCGCGTTCCAGCACGGGCATTTCCCGGCGACACGGCGGGCACCAGGTGGCCCACAGGTTGATCACCAGCGGGCCACCTTTGTAATCGGCCAGTTGCACCGTTTCGCCGCTGGCATTGCGCAGGGCGATGTCCGGCAGTTGTGCGCCCTTGTCGTACAGGCTCAGGGACAAACTGGTCAGCCCCCAGAACACCAGACCGGTGACCACCCCGGCACCCAGCGGCGTACGCAGGGCCGGGCGACGCCAGCCGTACGCCAGCGCGCCGAGGATCAGGGCGATAATGCCGGGCCAGGCGAGGAAGCCGCCGTCACGCAGATCCACCATCAGCAGCGGGTCGTGGCTGTAGTCGTTCCAGTACAGCAGCACAAAGCTGACGCGCGCCACCAGCATGCCCAGCAGGAACAGGCTGAACAGCACCGATTCCGGGTTCTCACCGCCACGCTTGGCCACGCGCCATCCCACCAGGGTGGCGAGAATCAGCGCGCTTATCAGCAGGAGGTGATTCAGGGCGATGGCGAAGGTGCCGATGGTCAGGGTCAGCATCAGAGGGCGTCTCGGGTTTGCGTCCAGCGTTGCAGGAAGGCGGCGGCATCCACTTCGCCGGTGATGCGTTGGGCGCGGCGCTCTTCACCGTCGGGGCCGATCCACACGAAGCTCGGCGGGCCGGGGACTTTGTAGCGGCCGAGCAGTTCGCGGCTGGCGGCGTTGTCGGCGGTAACGTCCAGGCGCAGCAGGCGTACGTCCTTGAGGGCGGCCATCACCTCGGGTTTGCCGAACACCTGTTTTTCCATGATCTTGCAGGACACGCACCAGTCGGCGTAGTAGTCCACCAGCACCCATTGGCCCTGGGCCTTGGCGCTGTCGAGCTGGCTTTGCAGCACGGCGGGGTCGCTGATGGTCATGAACGCGTCGTGGGCGCTCGGCGCCGCAACAACCGGCGAGCCGCCATAGACCTTCAGTGGCTGCCACAGGTCATCGCTGCCACCGGCCGCGCCCACCACCAGCACGGCGCCCCACAGGCCCAAGACCAGGGAGCCGGCGCCGAACACCTTGGCGGCCAGGCCGTATTCGCGGGCCAGGGTCCAGCCGCAGTAGGCCATGACCAGCGCCAGTGCGCCCCACAGGCCGAGCCACAGGCTGGCATCGATCACCGGGCGGATCATCAACACGGCGCTGCCGAGGAACAGGAAACCGAAGATGCCCTTGACCAGGTTCATCCAGCTGCCGGACTTGGGCAGCACACCGTTGCCCAGGGTGACGAGCAGCAGCAGCGGCACACCAATGCCGATGCCGAGGGTGAACAGCGCGAGGCCACCAAACACCACGTCGCCGGTCTGGCCGATATACAGCAGCAGGCCCGCCAACGGAGCCGTCATGCAGGGGCCCACTACCAGGGCGGAGAGGGCGCCGAGGATACCGGCCCCGACCATGCTGCCGCCGCTTTGCTGGCGGCTGAGGTTGTCCAGGCGATCCCGCAGGAAGGCCGGCAGTTGCAGCTCGAAAAAGCCGAACATGGGCAGCGCCAGCAACACAAACAGCGTCGCGATGGAACCGAGCACCCAGGGTTGCTGCAACCACGCCTGCAAGTTGGCGCCGAGCAGGGCGGCCACCACGCCCAGGGCGGCATACACCAGGGCCATGCACACCACGTAGCTGCCGGCGAGGGCAAAGCCGCGTCGCGGGCTGGCCCCACTGCCTACCACCAGGCCGGCAAGAATCGGCAGCATGGGCAACGAGCAGGGCATAAACGCCAGGCCCAGGCCGAGCGCGAAAATAGCCAGCAAGCTCCAGAACAGATTCCGTTCACTGAGGAAGCTGGCGATTTTCTGGTCGTCGGCCGTGCCGCCAGCCACTGCTGGCTTGGCTGGACCACCGAGGTCCACGGTCATCGATTGCGGCGGGTAGCACAGGCCCGCATCGGCGCAGCCCTGCCAGCCCAGCTTGACCTTACCGGTAACACCGGCGGGGATCTTCACTTCCAGGCCCTGGCGATACACTTGCTGCTCGCCGAAGAACTCATCGCTATGGGCTTCACCTGGCGGCAGCACAGGCTTCTCGGCCAGGCCGTCGAACTTCATGCGTTGCTGGTACAGGTAGTAACCGTCGGCAATCTGCCAATACAGTTGGGTCTCACCGCTTTCCAGGCGCTCGGAGGTAAAGGTGAAGGCCTTGCCCACCGGAAGGAAGTCGGGTTTTGTCTCAAACGGATTGCCCGGCGCGGCCTGGGCGAACCCCGCGAACAATACCAGCAGAAAGATAAACAGATGCCGCATGGTCAAGCCTTAGTTCGATGCAAGTGAGGCACACAATGTGTGGCGTTGATTAACCGATGATTAACCGGCGCTATTCTAGAGTGTAGGGAATCTCTGAGCATGGATCTTTTAGCGGCATAATCCGTACTTAATCGGCTGCATTTTTAATCACGCCATCTTTCATGAAGGGTTCAGCATGCACGTACTGGTCTGCGAAGACGACGATCTGATCGCCAGCGGCATCGTGGCCGGCCTTACCGCCCAGGGGTTTACCGTGGAGCGCGTGGGCACGGCGGCGGCTGCACGGGCCATGCTCAAGGCGGCAACGTTCGACATCATGGTGCTCGACCTCGGCTTGCCGGACGAAGATGGCCTCAAGCTGCTGCAGCAACAGCGCAGCCAGGGCCTGGAAATCCCGGTGCTGATCCTCACCGCCCGCGATTCCGTGACCAACCGTGTCGACGGCCTGCAAGCCGGTGCCGATGACTACCTGCTCAAGCCCTTCGACCTGCGCGAACTGGCCGCGCGCCTGCAAACCCTGTTGCGGCGCATGGCCGGGCGCAGCGTCAACCTGATCGAGCATGGCCGCCTGGCCTACGACCCGAGCAGTCGCGAGACCTTTCTGGGCGGCGAGCCGGTGGACCTGTCCCGCCGTGAGCAGGCGTTGTTGCAAGCCCTGCTGCACAACAAGGGCCGCGTGCTGTCCAGCGAGCAGCTCAAGGACAGCGTCTATGGCTTCAATGACGAGCTGGAAAGCAACGCGCTGAACGTGCATATCCACCACCTGCGCCGCAAGTTGGGCAACGGCATCGTCGAGACCGTGCGCGGTCTCGGCTACCGCCTGGGCCCGGCGGACGGCGGTGAGGACGCCTCGTGAAAAGCCTGCGCCTGCGCCTGACGTTCAAGCTGGGCGCCGCCTTTGTGTTGATCTGGGCCCTGGCGGCGGCCTGGATGCTCAACGACCTGCGCAACCAGATGATGTTCTCCCTCGACCAGCGCCTGGTGGCTTCGGCGCGCATGGTCGCGGGGTTGATGGAAGAGATGCCGGGCCTGGCCAGTTCCAGCGTGGGCAAGCATTTCGGCGCCAAGCCACTGAATGTGCCGGGCGGCATGGCCTGCCAGGTCAGTTCGTTGCGCGGCGAAGTCCTGGCCCGCAGCCACACCACCCCGGACGAGGGCCTGGAGTCCATGCGCAGCGGCTTTCGTGACCAGGTCATCGATGGCGCGGCGTGGCGCAGTTTCACCTTGTCCCGTGGCGACTTGCTCATCACCACCGCTGACCGCCAGGTCGAGCGCGAGGCGTTGAACCTGTCGATCCTGCTCGCCGCTTCGGTGCCGGTGGGCGTGGCGATGCTGGGTTGCCTGTGCCTGTTGTGGCTGGGTATCGGCCAGAGCCTGGTGCCGCTCAACCGCATGCGCGACGCGCTGATGCGGCGCAGTGCCGATTCCCTGGAGCCGTTGCAGATCCACCCGCTGCCCAGTGAACTCAAGCCGTTGCTCGACACCCAGAACCAACTGTTCCAGCGCATTGCCAAAGCGATCGAACGCGAACGCCGCCTCACCGGCGACGCGGCCCATGAACTGCGCAGTCCGCTCACGGCCATCAAGACCCACCTGCAAGTGGCGCGCATGACCGACGGCGCGGCCCGCGACCAGTCCCTGGCCCATGCCGAGGAGGGCGCCGACCGCCTGCACCGTACCCTGGAGCAACTGCTGTTGCTGGCGCGGGTGGAAGGCAGCCTGTCCTTTGACGACGGTTTGCAATCCAGCGCCGAACAAGTCGCGCGACTGGCCATCCAGGACGCCAACGCCGGCGACAACGGGCGCATCGACCTGACGCTGGCGGACAACCTCGTCGACACCCCGGTGGAAATGCCGGTGGGGCTGGCGGTCGCGGCGCTGCGCAACCTGCTGGACAACGCCTTGCGCCACACACCTGCCGAGACACGGGTGGAACTGAATGTGTCCGCCGACGCCGAGCAGGTGGTGTTCCGCGTGCGTGACCACGGCAAGCAGATCTCCAGCGAGGACCTGCAGTACCTCACCCAGCGTTTCTGGCGCAATGGCAACAGCGAAGGCTGCGGCCTGGGCCTGGCGATCGTGCAGGCGATCGTGCAGCGCTGCTCTTGCTCGTTGAAGTTCGACAGCCAGGCCGATGGCCTGCGTGTCGAGTTGGGCATGCCGCTGCGGCGCTGAGCTTTTCCTTAAAGTCCCAAATAGTTACCGCCTACCTGGAATTCAACCCTTCAGGATGGCGGTAATTTTTTTGCGCTTGAACGGGCTGAATGATTCGGCCTGGACTGAAAAGGACAGCTTTTATGTTGGTGATCGATACCAGTTTCCCCTCCAAGGATTTCAACGAACGCAACGGCGAGGCCGTGCGCCAACTGATCCTGCATTACACCGCCGCGCCCTTTGGCTCGTCCCTGCGCACCCTGACGCGCGATGGCGTCAGCGCGCACTATCTGTTGCCCGATCCGGATGAACCCAGTTACCGCGCTGCCGGTTATGAGGAGTTGCGCGCATTCCGCCTGGTGGACGAAGGCCAGCGCGCCTGGCATGCCGGGGTCAGCCAGTGGGGCGGGCGCGACAACCTCAACAGCCGCGCGATAGGCATCGAAATCGTCAACCTGGCGCGGGATGACGGCGGCGTGTTCACCTTTCCTGCGTACGCTGAGGAACAGATCGATGTGTTGATCGCGCTGGTGCGCGACATTCTTGGCCGTTATCCGCAGATCGGCCCGAGCGATATCCTCGGGCACTCGGACGTAGCGTATTGGCGCAAAAGTGATCCCGGCCCGCGCCTGCCGTGGCAGCGCCTGCATGAGGCGGGGATCGGCGCCTGGTTCGATGAGTCGACGCGGGCGATGTACCAGCGCCGGTTTTGCCTCGGCTTGCCGCCGGAGGTCGAGGTGGAGCGGGCGTTTCAGCGTTACGGGTACAAGCCTGCGCAGAATCGGCGGGCGTTTGAACAGCGCACGCGGGCGTTCCAGATGCACTTTCGGGCGCGGGATTATGGCGGGCTTCTGGATGCGCAGACCTGCGCGATTTTGTATGCCTTGAATGAAAAGTACCGCAGCCTTTGACCGCATACACATCCCTTGTGTCGAACTCGGTCCAAATGTGGGAGCGGGCTTGCTCGCGAAAGCGGTGGATCAGTTACACATGTATTGACTGACACTCTGCATTCGCGAGCAAGCCCGCTC